>PLDW01000337.1 GCA_003136315.1 Gemmataceae bacterium
AAACTTGGTAACTACTGACAATGGCTTCGATCAAGTCGCCCTTGCCGTCCCCAGCAGCGAGACGCTCGACGATGGGGGCAATAACCCGATTGTCGGGTCCAGCGAACGCCTCCACGCGGCGGAGCGATTCGACTACGTCTTCCCTGTTGTTGCCGATGTTTTGCAACTGCCGCCGGACTGGAGCGCGTGCGCCCTCGACCTGCCGCCCGATCCGCTCTCGGAAGTCACGCCAGATCCGCGTTGTGCCCGCCGCTTCCAGGCGTGTATCGTCGAGCTCCTGGCGCGCCTCCGGGTCTTCTTGGACCCAACGCATCAGGTGGTCAGCAAGAAGGGTCAGCTGCGGCGGCACGCCACCGCGCAGAGCCTTAAGTATGTCCTTCTGCGCCTCGGTCAGGTCAGGAAGGGTGAGAGCGGCCTCGGGAAGCTTGTGGACGAAGTCCCGGAGCTGCGCAGCCACCTTCTCGCACGCCTCCTCCATCTTGTCAGCGGACCCACTCTCAGGCACTTTGATCTCGAACTCGTTGCCGATAACTCGGAATATCCACCGCTGCTTCGGAGACAGTTTGCTGTAACGCGTCTGGTAGCGGTCTGGGAAGCGAGCCATGCCCACGATCGCTTCGGCGATCTTCGATTCGACCCGCTCCCAGTTGTTGTACCGCTTGTGATAAATCCCGATGCGAGACGGTTCGGACCGAAACGCAAGCGCAATAAATAAGGGGATGACGCCATTCGGCACGCCATAGGGCGGCTCGATCAACTTCTCGTACAGTTTCAGGAACGGCTTGTCCGCCGTGCTTCGCGACGTGAGGTACTTTAGCGTCTCGACCATAACCTCCGAGGTGGATTCTGTGGTCGGCGCGGGAAGCTCCCAGCGACCGGACCCAGAGTTCAGGTAGAAAAAGTTGTTCTCGACCAGCACCCCATCGATCACCGCGCCTTCCTGACTGGTATTGTTGAAGTTAAAAAACTCGTTCTGGAACTCGGGCTTCTCGTCGAATTTCAGGATGGCGTCGACAATGTTCTCGATCTTGTTCCACTGCGAGCCCGCGACGCCTTGCCACTCGTTGAAGCTGCCGCAGCGAACGCGGGGTTGTTGGTTGTAGGCTATCTCAAGGTCGGTGCCGATCGAGGGCAGCAACTGGCCCCAGTGTGTGACCGGGACTGTCCGAACCGGCTGCCCGGCTTTCAACACGGAGGTGCCCGACCGAAGACCTTCGTTCCCGAATGTCCGGGAGAATTCCGCCCGCAGGTCTTCGCGGAGGCGGGTCAACTTGTTTTCCAGTACCTCGTAAGCATGGCTCTGCGTATCTTTCTTCTCCAGCAACTGCCGAACAGCGATCAACTCCCGCGCCTTGTCGGCGTTTAGCCTCAGTGGTGCGTTTGGAAGCACAACGTAGACCGACCCTTTGGTAAGGCCTTCCGCCAATTTTCGACAGGCGTCTAGTTCGGTGGCGGAGTCCACCGCGGCCAGGTAAATGACGGCTGAGAGCCACGTTCCTTCTCCCCCGCCGAGGGCGGGGTTCTGAGAATCGATGGCCTTGTCGCCCTTTGCTGGATCGATCAGTCTGACCGAGACACGGCGAACAATACCAGCATCGCAAGGGTCGAGTTCCGCGTCGCCGAGCCGATCAGTAATCTCCTCCCGCAGCACTGGATACGATCGCAACAACTCACCGGGAGCCTTGCCGACTGACACCAGGGCCTTCTCAAGCTCAAGTTCTTTTTCGAGATCCTGCCCCAGTCCGCGGTCGGTCACAAAATTCCAGACATCGGTCGCTTCGTTCTTCCAGAGTGCGTGCGCCTCTTTGAGGCGTCCGAGTGCGTCCTGTAGCTGTGAGGCGGCCAACTCTTCGCGATCGGCATCGCAGAGGCAGAAACTCAGGAACGACGTGGTCGGCGCCGTGTCGGGGTTCTTGATTCCGGTTAACACGAGTACCGCCCGCAACACGGCCGATTCGAGCGAGGATGCCCCTGGAAGCCGGGCAGCAGCCTGTTCGTACTGCCCCACAAGATGGGGTTCCTTTTCCTTCAGAGGATCGCTGAAGAACGGCAGCAGGTCGGAGACGCGGAGCAACTCCGGCCCACCTGCTTCGTCTGTGGCTGGGAGGGGACGGTTATCCAGCGTGCCCGCCACTCCCCCGTCCTCGCGGCTTTGCATGTAGTAAAAGGCGGTGCGAGTGACCTGCGCGATGCGGTCGGAAAGAAGGAGAAGAGCTGCTGATGCTGCCGGGTGAAGTGGATAACAAGGCGAGACGATGTCTTGGTAGCATGCGTCTGGTTGCAACGTCTGCCAGAATCTCTGGCGGGGCATCCGGTTCGCGATCTGTTGGAGTTTCGGCAGCGGGTTACGGAATACCTCCTCGCCTATAGGCGTCCGGTACAGCATGCCGCCGAGTAGGTGATAGCCTTCCAGTTCGGTAACACTCAGTTTGATGAAGATGGAAGGTTGTCGGAAACGTGCCGCTACGGTTTCGAGTCGGTTGCGGTCGGTCTCAGTTAGGTGGCTGCGCTGACCATACTCGGTCATGCTCATATGTGTGAAGGCCAGGAAAACGACCCTCTTTCCGAGATCGTTGCTGCCGCAGGCGCGCTCGACGAAATCCTGTAGCCCGATGGCCTCAAGGTGGAGGTCACGCTTGCCATTCTGAGCACCTTTGAGCAGCGATTCTAACGCGAGTCCGAACTCGTCCCAGATGACAAGGATGCCTTCGTAACCGTGCCGTTGCAGCCGTTCCGCGACTTGGGGGTAGATCTCGTGGGCTTCATAAGCTCCGCCCGACGCGCGGAGGTAGTCGTAGAAATTGACGACCGTCTCGCGGAGGTGCCAATCGCAGAACTCCTGAAGGGCCTCCTCGGAGAAATCCTGCCGCAACGCCCGCTCCATCTGCTCGGCCGTCGCAAGGCGTGAGTTTGAGGCAGGCTGGTATTGCTTGCCTGCATCTCTCAGCTGCACAAGTCGCGCAGCTGCCTCTTGGAAGACGGTCTTCCCGAGCACTTCTTCGCTGAGCCCGGCTCGACGTATCGCCTTGAGCAGTCCACGCACGAAAGCGGTGGAGAGGCGACCTCCCCCACCGTCGGCATAGAGGGGCACGACGAGCCAAGGCCGCCAAGTTCGACCGCTGGGGACGAGGGAAAGCCGCAGAGTGTCGAGGGGAGCGGTCTGCCCCCTCGCCCGGAGCCTTCCCCACACAGGCTGGAGCGCGGGGCAATTGAACCCGTCGCGGAACAAGCGGGCGAGCACAGTACACAGCCGACTCTTACCCGTGCCGTAAGTCCCGTGGCAGATCACGGCACGACCGCGCGGGCTGGTCAGGCCGACCGCCTCGCGAAGGAAGTCAAAAACTTCGAGGGTCGATTTGACGGGGACATAGCCGGAGGCGACCTGATCAACTTCGAGCGATTCCTCGAAGTTGACGTAGGGCTTTTCGTTCTGCGAGACATAGACCCAATCGCTGAGACTGCTCATAGTGGCGTCTCCTCCGTTGCTACGAGACGCGGCCTTAGAAATCGCACTTCCGTCCCGGAGATGACGCCCCGAGCGACGAACGGCCCTTCAACGCCTTCGGTTCGCGGTGTGTCCAGCAGTATGACCCCTGGTCCCCGCGAATACAGCGAGAGGAAACTCCAAAATCCTTCCTGCACACTTGCGGTCCAATAGTCCACGTAGTGCAACGGGCCGGTGAGCACGACCGCACGGTCCTTTCCCGTCGCGACAACCATGTCCCGCGCAGTGTCCGAGGATATTGCCCCGACGGTGTCGAAGAATTTCTCCCAAGGGAGGATGGCGGACTGCCAGCCGAGGTTGCTAATCGCGGTGGGTAGGCAGTCGCACAAACGAGCCTGCTGGTCGAGACTGTCGCATTGCAGGATCAGGCACCGGTAACGGCGTGCTGGGTTGAGCTCGCGAGCGACGAGTTGCGTGACCGCGACTTGGAGCGGCGTCACTGCCATTTGACCACCTGGCTTCGGTAGCCGCTAGTCCGGATCTCCTTGAGCGTCGCCTCGGCCGTCCGCATGAATTGGATCGAGTCCTGGTTAACCTGCTGCCGGTATTGAACGTACAGGCTCAGTTCCTTGTGCGTGGTGATCCGCGACAAGGCTTCCCGGACATCGGAATCCCGCAGCCCGAGGATGCGCGCGAGCCCTTTACCGAGGAGTTCGCGGGCCTCGACCGTTGCCTGACCCGAGTAGAACTGTTTCTGGAGGAGCACCGCAGCATAAGCGACCAGGAGATCGTCCGGCTTTCCGAGACGGCGGCGCACCTTGCGGCTTCCCCGACCGTCCCCGACCGTGCGCTGTTCGATTAGCCCCATCTCGTGAACGAAGCCGCCGGCCTGGAAGGTCTGGATTACGCCGCCGAAATACGTGCTTACCGTGTCCTTCGTTATGTTGAGCTGCTTATCGTCAGCGTGCTTGGCAAGCGCATCGATCACGTCGTCGAACGACATCCACCTGCCTTCGGAGTCGTACTGGAGGAAGAAGATCGAGTATGGGAATGCGTCAGGGTTGGTGCAGAGGTGCAGGTGGAACAGCCACCACGTCAACGCTGTTTCGGCCTTAGGGTCTTGAGAGGCCATCAACTGCCCGAGTTCTGTGAGCTTGACTTGCCCCCTTCCGGCCTCGACGACTCCTGCCGTAACAAGCCAGTTGCGGATCGCGGATAGTTGGTTCTTGCCGGCGAGGAAGAGCTTTCGGGCCTGGCTCAGTTGCTTGCTCGGAACAAAGACGTCTGGCGTGCTTGGGATGTTCTTGATGGCTGTGGACAGCCAGTACCGGGAGATACCAAATTGTTGTGTGTCAAGGGGCATCGCCGATACCTCCCCGATGGTCTCACGGAAACATTCCGGAGTCAGTTAAAATGACGATAAGATGGCCGATATGCCAGCACATGGTGGCATGTGGCTGGACGCGGGAGATGCTTCGACGGTCAGGTGTGGCAGAAGAAGCAGGGCTGGTTGTCGTCCTCGTCCTCCAACACCTCGTCGAACACCTCGATCAGCGGCAAGTTGACCCGCCTCTTCTGCTTCGCTTCCAGCGACTTCTGGTGTCGCACCTTGATTTCTTCCACCCGCGCCGGGTCCGACAACTCCTCCAGCGATTCCCGCTGATTCCACGTATAGCGATCCCCGGTTACTTCATTGATCTTCTCGTACTCCTTGGCCAGTTTGAACAGGTCCGGGTGCTTCTCCATCAGCCCGACCCACTCTGCCTTCCGCTGGAAGAAGCAGAAGTAACAGCCCGAGCGAGTTCGCCAATCATAGTAGGACGGGAGGCCGATTCCGCTCTCGTCTAGGATACGGTGGACGTGGTCAATGGTGAGCCCATCGTCCTTAAACGGCATCACGGTCTTGATGTTCGGCTTGGTCGAGATATAAGCGGCGCGGTCCTCATCAGCCCGGATGCCGACATACATCATCACTTCGTCCTCGCCGACATATTTCTCGAACGGCCTCATTTTCAGCATCCGGGTACACCAACGCATGTTCGACGAAGGCAGGTATCCGCCGTAGACAGCAAGCCAGTGGTCGAAACCGCGATCATCACGCAATCGCTCGATCTTTTTGCCAAGAAAATACTCGATTTTAGTCAAATATTCGTAGGTCTCGGGCAACTCCTTGTCGGTGTCGCAGAATACGTACTCCATCCCTGGAACCCGGTCACGCATGTAGATAGCTAGAGCGGTGCTATCCTTGCCTCCCGACAGCATGAGAATATGGCGAGGGGGATTTTTCATAAAGTCAATTCTCCCGCGCGATTAGGGCAGCGCGAAGCTCAGTAGGAAGCATTTATCCTTACGGCTTCTCGTTTTCGCTCAGGAGCTGACGTGCCAGCTCGGCGATGATGGCTACGCTGACATCTTTCCGGTCCAAAAGGTTTTTCTCCCGCAGGACTCGCCGGAACTCCTCCCGAACCTGTTTTGCTTGCGGGATCAACTCTGGCGGCACTTGGACCACTTTCTCCACCTCACCCCGGTCAGGCACGGTGATGCTGACCAGCAGCATCGACTTGTCTCCGTCCAGCAGGGCATATCCGGTGCTCTCCATCTCAAGCGCGAGCACACGGTAGTGGTCGAAGGTGCGGGCTGACGCTGCCAGTTGCACCTCGAATCGTGCTCGGTCCTGATCATCCCAGTTGACCGGAGGTTTGCCGACCAAAAGCGTTGCAATCGATTCCAGCCAGGTTGCGTCCTCAACTCCATCATCGGACACGCGTAGCAGGAACGTCTTCAGTTTTGCCTCCACAGCCACGTTTAGCACCAACCGGGCGTGGTGCTCGATCACTTTACGGGCCTTACTGATCGGGGCCTGTTGCCCGAACGACTTCAGGAGCAGTTTCTCGATTTCTGCGAGTAAATGTGGGTAAGCCTGTTGAAGTTCGGCGAATGCGGCCCGTAGTTGGGCGAAGTAGACCTCCACCTGCCTCTTATCGGCCTTGCCAGTTGCTTCGAACGGCGGGAAACCACAAGCGGTCGGCAAGTCGGCAAACAGCAGTCGGTCGGGCTGGCGAGCATCCTTCACCGCTTTCAGCACCCGTTGGGCAGTCTCGCCGATACCCTTAGTCTTTCCGACGTAATCTGGAAGATCCTTGACCATTTTGACCATCGGCTTGACCACAGTGAGGAGATCCGGCTCGCCATCCGGCGTCTTCGTGATCATCGCCGCGTACCGCTGGAACACCTCCGCGCGTGGCCCTACGATGCGGAATCGCTGTAGCTCGAACCTGGCCAGCGAGCGAAACATTCTCTCGAACACAGCGGCGTTCGGCCGGGGGATGAAGGAGCCATCCTCGTAAAGGGCCACCTGGGAGTGTGCATAGACGAGCACCGCGGCCAACAGGACAGGGAGAACGCCGTCCTTCAGGCCATACGGTGGCAGACGCAAGGTAACGAAAAGGGCCTCCACCGACTTACGACCGTTGTCAGTCGCGGCAAGGAACGACTCGACCTCCTGCCAAATGTCGCGCACGGCCTGCTCTGCTCTGTCGTCGGGGGGGCAAAAGCAGAGTTCTCCTCCCTGATTGCGGTGGAGCCCTGACGCTTTCAGAAGCGTCTCGTACATGCTCCGTTCTGGTGGGTTGCCCTGAAACCCAAGGGTTTCCTTCTCCGGATGCTCGAACATCGCCTCAATCAGGTTGCGTCGTGCTGCCGCAGCAGAGGACGAAAGCGATCGACGGTTGATCAGTTCGTTTCGCCAGCGTGGGGTGGAGGAATAAACCTCGTCGCAGGCACGTGACAACATGTCGTTGAACTGCCGGGCGGAAGCGAGTGCTGTCATTTTGCCCCGGCTGTACCACGAACAGCCCGTGTTGGCAGTGGAAAAGACCCACTCCAGATGAGAGCGGAGGTTTTGCTCGGCAATGGCAAGGCGGGCGTTCAACTCCCTCCGGGCTGTTCTGTCCGACTCAAGTTCGGGGGTGTGTTCCACCACCCAGCGCAGGCAAACCAGCTCGTGGCAGAGTTCCCTCAGATCGAACACATCCTGCGGCAGCGCGGCGACGATTGGGATCTCCCGAGCAGCGGACTGTATTAGCTCGCGAATTGTCTCCCGGTCGCCAGGATCCTTGGGTAGGCAGTACAGGACGCGTCCGTCCACATCGCCGTTGCCCACAACGCTGCTTTGGAAGAGATCTTGCTGAAAAGCCCCTCGGTCGCAGTAAACAACCTCAAAATAGCGAAGCGTCCCGGTCTGGAAGTAGTGTCTGCGTGCGATCAGAGGTTGCGGCGGTAACTGGCGGGTAAGGAAGTCCGCGAGATTCTGGTCCTGCTCGACCGACTGTCGTGCGGCTTGTAACCGCTGATCGATGTCAACATCGCTCCCTTCCCATAGAGCGTAGCCTCCCGTGTGGCGGCGGAAGATGAGTACCGAACGACGTGAGAGCAACTGGATGGCCTCTTCGATCTGGGTCTCGGTCGCGGTACCTCGCACTGCGGCCTGTAAGAGTTCGGAGGAAGCGGTGACACTGGAGGCAGGGCCGAGGGCTTGTAACAGACCAACGATCTTGGCGAGCCGGACTTCGAGTTCGCTGGCGTCATGCAATCGATCGAGTGCCGACTGTACTTCGGCCCACAGTTTGCCGCGGTGCTGGGCGAAAAGGGCTGGGCCGATCGACGTCATTACGTAGTCGTACAGGCAGTCGAGCGAGTATGCGCCGTCTTTGAGAGTGTGGCTCCGGAGAAACTCCTGAAAGCCGAACGGCTCGGATGAAGCGAGGAAAGCAAAAAGGGACCGTTCGTTTTGGGCGAACTGACGAAAGAGCGGCCCCAATATAACTGCGGTGACAGGATGAAGCGGGTAGCAGGAGGCGAGACAGTTCTGGAGCTCATCTTGTGCCATCGACCCAGCGCGAAGTCCGAGGTTGAGGGCATTCTGGGTGAGCGATTTTGCCTGTTTCCTCAGCGGTTTTAGGGCCGCATCGGTGCCTTGTTGATAAATGGCGTGTGACAGGAGCCTAAGCAATTGCTCGCTACGCTCCTCGAACACGACGTCCTCAAACCGCCCCTGTACTTTTGCCCACTCGGCCCGACGGGTTGGGCTCATATGATCAGCGTAGCGGTACAAGGCTTGGTGCAGGATCGTTATGAAGAAGAACGGTCGTTTCGATCGTGTCGCGGCCTCGGCCAGTTCCTGCAGGACGAACACATCGCCCTGCCCAGGGTTAGTGGCGCCGTACTCAAGGAATTTCCCTAACTCATCGACAATGAGCAGAAGGCCGACGGCGTCGCTTCCAGAGCGGTCGAGATAATCGTTTGCCTCCTCAAAGAGCCCGACGATGGCGTTACTCGTCGGTGCGGGGTCGGCCGCGATCTTTTCGAGGCGCTCGATGACCTGGGGTGGCCGACCGCGTATGGCGATGGTCCGCAATGATGCGGCGAGCGCAGCTGCGAGAGCCTTGTCCAACGGATGGCGAGAACCGGTGACGAGCACCGGGAACAGCCTCTTTGCCTTTTTGTGTAATGGGCTGCCTGGTCTGAAGAACTGTTCTGCAAACTCTGCATCTGCCGATACCAGGAACTTTCGGGCTTCCTGCCTAACCTGCTCATCGCCAGAGAGGAGCTGAGCCGCAAACAACGCGAAGGCTGATTTCCCCGAGCCGTATGGGCCGGTGAGTGACCACGCCCGTGTTGATGTTTCCCCGCGCAGGGATGCGGCTAACCGACGAAGTATCTCGCGACCATTCGGCGTCAGGATGTAGCCTTCAAGGGCATCGGTGCGGGCGGAGTCACGTGTGAGTGAAACCGACCGAGCGAACCGTGGGCTTACTGCGATCATTTTTTCGAGGGTGGGTGACTCGGTCATCGCCGCCCTCCGGTGGCGTATGCTCCCACCAAAGCATTATTTGGGTCGAGCCGGTCACCTCGGCGATAAAGCTGCCGGAGGCCCGCCGTCTCTGCGTACGATAACGAGCCTTCGGTCAACTTCTCCACATTCTCCAGCCGCTCGACCAAGGATGATTCGTCAAGCTTAAACAACCGCCCCGGGCTACCGGGTTGGCGGGCAATGTCCTGAATCGCCAACGTCCCTGTGTCTGGGGAGAAGCTATCCCAGAAAGAAAGCACGCCGAAAAGTAAAATTCCGTCAGGCAGTGTCTGTTGAGTGCCACGGCGGAAACGGTATATCTGGCTTCCTTCAGGGTGCGAGATAAGCCCCAACTCGACGAGGGGGCAATCGAGTGAATCCTCTACGAATTCACCCCGGCTCTGCCGAGACGGGACGTAAGTCCTCAGGAATACTTCCACGTCTCGCTTCAGTGAGCTTTCCGCTATCTGCTTCCCAGTGAGCGTCTGGGTCCATTTGTACAGGGCAGAAGTCAGCGATTCGCGGGTGAACTCCGGCTCATGGAAGTGGCTGAAAGCCCAGAACCATGTTGAAGCCCGCGAACGGTTGGACGCGATTTGCCAGTGTAGTAGCCAGAGCGTAGCTGGATCTTCGAGGTAGGGGTCAAGCCCTTCATTATCTAGCAAAAGCTCGCCAAGTGATGATATATTGAGACCGCCTCCTTTATTTTCCTCCAGGACACCGGCTGCCAGGCACCAATGACGGATGGCGCGGACCATATTCTTGCCCACACCCAAAGTAGTACTTGCGTCGTCGCGCAGAAATACACTGCCGTTCTCTCGGACGGCATCAAACCCCTTTTTCAGCCAAGGGTAACGAAACGGGAAAGTCTCGTGACCCGAAAATGAGTGTTGGATCGAGGCTGTTCCCATCCTGGCTCCATCCGCGAGGAACTACAGCGGCAGCCGTAGCTGTGTCAGCCGTGTAAATTGTATCCGACAGGATTTGACAGTCACACCGGGAAAGGATATCGCTACGGGTTTTCGGGAGTCTTTATAGCGGTGGGCGCGATGCTGCCGTATCCCCGGGCGGGGAACCCTCATCGGATTAAGCAGAAAGCGGGGCGGGTATGGAACAGGCGACCATCCAACGCCACAAAACGGCGATCCGGCGAGGAGACTTCTCACGTCCCGTGAAGTGCCTCTTACGTGACGGGCTGCTCGCCGCGGGGGTGAGTTTCTTCGATTACGGCTGTGGTAGGGGCGAGGATCTGGAGTTACTGACAGCCGACGGGGTGATGTGCAGCGGTTGGGACCCAGCCTTCCGGCCTGAAGCACCCAAATCCGAAGCCGATGTCGTAAACCTCGGATACGTGATAAACGTGATCGAGAATCCAGAAGAGCGGTCGGCTACCCTGAAGGCAGCATGGGGGCTGTGCAGGCAGTTGTTGTCCGTGTCAGCACAGGTACTCGTCGCGGGTCGAGGAAAGAACCCGGTCGAGTTCGGGGACGGTGTGCTCACGGGGAGGAACACCTTCCAGAAATTCTTTGAGCAGAGCGAGTTGAAGGCTTATCTCGAATACCACCTCGGATCGGAAGCTGTTCCGGCGGGCATTGGCACATTTTACATTTTCCGGGAAGAAAGCCGTCAGCAGCAATTTCTTGCGAACCGATTCCGTCGTCGCGAGATCGTGCCACGTCGCCGGGTCGCGGAACTAAGGCTTGAGGAATCGAGACTAGCCCTTGAACCCCTAATGGAGGTCATCGCTGATCTTGGTCGCCTACCGGACCCAGCCGAATTCCCCGGGACCACTGCGGTGATTGAGCGGTTTGGCTCGATGAAGCGGGCCTTCGGGGTCATCCAGCGGATCACGGATACCGAAACCTGGGAGGCCATCGCTCGACGTCGCCGCGAGGACATTCTGGTTTACCTCGCCCTCGCCCGGTTCCGCAAACGCCCGGCGATCTCCCTGCTACCGCAGACGCTTCAGAGGGACATGAAGGCGTTCTTCGGGGCGTACACTAAAGCATGTTCCGAAGCTGATGCCCTGCTCTTCAAGGCTGGGGATGCGACTGCTTTAGACGAGGCGTGCAAGCGATCGGTTGTGGGTAAGCTCCTTCCCGATGACCTTTATGTACATCGTGACGCGGTGGAGTCACTGGAGCCATTGTTGAGGATCTACGAGGGCTGCGGGCAGGCATACCTCGGTGAGGTCGAGGGGGCGAACCTAATAAAGATCCATCGCCGGACGGGAAAGCTATCGTACCTGGTGTACCCGGGTTTCGATACCGATCCGCATCCGGCACTGTCGCGGTGCGTGAAACTGAACCTGCGGACCCGGCAGATCGAGTGCTTCGAGTACGGGAAGAGTGAGAATCCACCCATCCTGCACCGAAAGGAAACATTCCTCACCGCAGACCACCCGCTGCATGGAAAGTTTGCCCGGCTCACGGCTCTCGAAGAGAAGGCTGGCTTGCTCACCGAGACGAGCAGGATCGGGACGCGGGAAGGATGGGAGCGACGGCTCGCCGAGAAGGGACTCGCCCTCAAAGGGCACCGTCTGGTGACGAGGAAAGGAACTGGATCAGCGCCGGTCGAAGCTGGCGAGAATTGAAGGATCTTTAGGGACCTACATTCCTCAGCCTTGGCCAGCAGCTTCTTCCCCTTCCGCCGATCCTGTCAAACCCGCGCAAAGAAGTCGTGGACAGCCTCTCTCGACCATGATATAGTTAACCGTCAGAATTTAAGAGGATTGATGAACGAGGTATATCACGCCAAGTTGAACGTCGAAGGTCGGTTGTCCATCCCGGCGCCTTGCCGGAAGCAACTCGGGATCACCCCGGGCCAGGAGGTACTGCTTCAGATCACGGAATTGGGGCTACTCGTTTACACGCAGGATTTCGCGGTCAAGCGGCTCCAAGACTGGGTGACTGCCCATGTTCCGCCGGGGGTATCTCTGGTCGATGAACTGATCGCCGAGAGACGTGCCGAAGCTGCTAAAGAGGCGAATGAGTAAGGTCGTTCTCGACGCTTCTGCGGTCCTTGCCGTCCTCCGCCAGGAGCCCGGCGCGGATCGAGTGCTTGCCCGAATCAGCGGCGCAATCATCTCAGCCGTCAACTATGCCGAGGTCGTTGCCCGGCTAGCTTCAAAAGGAAGCGACCTGTCGCAGGTCTTGATCGACCTGAGCAACCTCCTCCGCGATATTCGCCCCTTCGACCAGGAACAGGCCCAGGACACAGGGATGCTGGAGGCGACTACCCGCCCCTTCGGATTGTCTCTTGGCGACCGAACTTGCCTCGTCCTGGCCAAGAGCCTGGGCCTTCCTGTCCTGACCGCTGATCAAGTCTGGGCAAAACTCGACATAGGCGTGTCGGTTGAATTGATCCGCGGAAACCCATCCTAATTCGTCAACAGAGTGCTCCGGACAGCCACCCGGCGGTTCCGCCGATGCCCTTCATGCATCTATCCGGAGTCATTCTCATGCGTTTACAGGCGATTCGGGAGGGTATTGGCTGGGTAGGTAGCTCCCCCTCCCTTACTTCCTCTTCTGCTAAGCCTCTTTGCCGCTCTGGCGGCATACTGGGCGATGGGGTAGTCGGTGATCCCCAGAAATCACCCTACAACTATAGGAAGAGATTTATAGGTATATATAGGTTTGGGCGACCGAATGACCGTAAACGGACCGCGGAAATCCGTGGCGCGCCGCGACCGAATGACCGCGGTGGCTGCGACCAAATGGCCGTGGATAACTTTCTGAAGACCGGACTTATCCACAGGCGCGACCGAATGACCGTGACGGGGAAGGTTCCTGGGCAGGAGCGACCGAATGACCGCGATTCGGACGGTCTCGTCCACCGTCTCTGCGCGACCGAATGACCGTGACCGGGTCAAGTTCCGGTTCCCAGGGCGAGGTAGGTCTTGGTCGAGGCAACTGGCGGCGGGCTCTGGTGCAAGGTGACGCCCTTCTCGTCGGTCTCGATCCGGCAGTCCGGGTATACCGCCCGGATTTGCCAGAGGGTCAGCAAAAACTTCTTCCGAAAGTCCCTGATCCGCGCGTACCCCTGGCCGAACTGCTCATAGACGTTTGTCCAGGAGAGAAACTGCGGCCGGTCTGGGGCAATGCGGTGTAGCCGCTGGGAGAGCCACACGTAGACATCGAGCGCGATCGGCGAGTTGGCGATCGCCCCTACCGCCCGGTTGTCCAGCGGGATGGCATGCCGGGATAGGCTCTCAAAGAATTCGTGGCTGAGTCGGACCGTCGATGGCCAGAGAACCCGTTGCGACACGTCGTCGGGATACCACAGGTCGAACGCCGCTGCGACCTGGGTGTTGACTTGGACCACCCGTCCCTGCTCGACCATCCCCATCCGGATCGTTGCCGACGCCAACCTCCCGATCTGATCCTTCAGTCCCCGTAGGTGGTGCCCGTTGGTCTCCAGGCCGAGGGACCTGGCGAAGGCAGTCATGGAATCTTCCACGTCGATGACTGGGGATTTGGTGCGAATCGCCTCGCTGGCGAGGTGGATGAGAACCAGCCGGGGCTTTTCGCCATACGGAAGACCGAGTTTGACGTATTCCTTGCTTCTGGGGTCGAGAGCAGAACCGGCTTCGATCCGGAGCGAGGCGTTGCCCTGTTTGCGGTCCCATTCCCGCACATGGTCGCCGGGGTCGCGGTAGGGCAGACTGGTCTGGCATTGCACCGTGTGCAGGTAGTCAATTTTTTTGGCGCGTTCGTTGCGAATATTGGTCGCCGCTTCGATGCGACGTTTCTGGATCGTGGTCAAACTCGACTTCGGCTTCTCTTCAGTCATCCTCTTCAGCCAGCGGTTACTTCCTCGGAGAACAGTACCACTTCTTTCCAGGGAATGTCAAACTGTCCTTCTGAGTAAGCGGCCCAGAAGGACAGTCTCTGAGGGCCGTCAAGAACTTGGCTTCTCGAACACAGCGAGGATATCGTGAAGCCCAGGTATGAATGACGATCGATACGCCTTCCGGCTGCTGCTGGCGCCGTGGCTGAACCTCACGATGTCCGTACCGCATTGCCGGAGGCCGAGGTCGAAAGCCAAGCGCTTGGTGTGATAAGTCAACGGGACGAACCCCTCCTCGCGGTCTGTGTAGTCGCCCATCAGCACGGCCAGCTTGCCGCCGGGCTGGAGGATATGGACGCAGTTGGCCAGAGCCAAGCGGTATCGTGTCAGGAAGGCTTCCAGGGTTGGCTCCCGAGATAGGTCACGCGGATCATTGGCATATCGTTTTTGTCTCCAATATGGCGGATGAATCCATACGAAATCGAACGACTCTGAGTCGAGAAGCTTGGCCGTCCCGTGGAAGTGCCGTGGGTCGCACAGGTCGAACCCATCATGGATATCGCCGGACCAGCAGTCGATCCCGAGATCCTGGCAAACATCCCGACAGGTGCCGCTTCCGGTCATTGGGTCGAACACTTTCCGGGCAGAGAAATACCGTAGCAAGTCGCGGATGAGGTTGCCCGAGCAGTTCCCAGGATACCTGCGGTCGCCATATGGCCCCGGCTCGGGGTTATGGTAAAGGCTGGTCAGTTCCGGGACGGGGCTTCCGGTGATCGGGGCCAGCGGGAGCTTGGCATAGACGGCACGCCTCGGTCGGGGAGCGGCGACAGAAGACCGCCCGGCTTGGCGGGCGGCGTAGAAGGGATTGATTGGGGAAAGCATGTTCATGGCCTCCTACTCCGGCCCGTTGCCGTAGAGATCGATGGCGTCACGGAGGAGGTCCTCGTACATGTCGCCTCGCCAAGAATTGGACGCGAACCGAATGTCGTCATCGGTGAGCTGGTCGATGTCAAGAACGGCGCAGTGCCGATCAGTCTCGAAGACGATCCCGACCTTAAGCCCGTAGGGGTCGCTGAAGATTGCGACGTGGAACGGCTCGCCGCAGGTGCCGTTGCGATGAAACGCGAGGTCGATGATCTTAAGCGTCATGTTACGATCGCTGACGGTAATATCGAGATTGCGAATTGATCGGCTGTTTATCATGAGTTTAGGTGATTTTTCTTCAGACATCGAGGTTCTCCTTTTCTGAATGAGACCGCGACTATCGCGGCCTTTCTGGGGGCAACAGGAGCCGCCCTTCAGCCGGGAGCGAGAAGCGCACCTGCCAAGCGAAAGGCCGAAGGCTTCCGCCACTCCTGGCGGAAAGCGGCCTTGGCAGCTTGCAGGGCACGGCGGGGCGGCTATAGCCCCGGAAAAGAAAGGCCGCCGGCGCGGATTGAGAAAAGGAGGTAACAAGTCGGAACTGGAAACCCGATGAAAGGTCCGATTCGGTCCTGGCTTCGGGGTCGAGGAAAAGCGGGTCAGGAGCCGTTCATTGGTCAGGATGCGTCGGGATGAGTCAGCCACCGCTTGCTCAAATTGGGCTCGGCGCCTCCTGTTCTCCATCTATAGCTGCCGGGTGTGCTAATCGGGCGGCCTCACCCGACGGGCGGACGAGTCGTCCCGTCGCCACCATTGCATCAAGGACGATGGCCAGCCATCCCTTGTCTGGATCGCCCCACTCACCGCACATCGTCCCGTCGTCCCGCCAGATCCCATTGGCAAACAGTCGGGAGGCATAACCATTGACCTCCCTTGGCGGCACCCCACAAAACCGGCTGACTTCCTCGAGGTTAGTGCTGCCGGTCGCAGCGGGCGAGAGCATCACAAGCGCTGCCCGGAACGTATCATCTGTTTCACGCCAATCGGTTATCCCGAGCAACCATACCCGAAGGGCATACCCAGAAGAAAAAGGTCCGCCAGCCAGACTGTTCCGAAAACGCACGAACCATCGGGCCGCATTAAGATAGTGCTTGACCGTATGCTTCGCGTAACTAGAGCGGAGCCAGTCGGCATATGCATCGAGTTGTCCAGCCGAGACGGTTTGGAGGGAGAGTTCGCACTCGGCGCACCACTTCTCGAACCGGTGTAGCCCTGTCTGATATGACTGGTTGGAGTTGATGACGACCTTTTCCCAGCCAGCCGGCAAATTCCCCGACGCCGATTCGCCCTCCAGCTGTATGCCGCCGATATTTGCAGGGTCTATCTTATCTGACATTAATTAATTTGATTTAGTCTATTTTTTAGCGAGATTAGATACCGATGTCAAGCAACCCAATGGAGAATGGAACAGAATAGTCCGGCTCCGTTGGGAAACCGCGAGTGTTGCTTCCAGGTGTCCAGGGAGAAAAAACGGCGTCGCAGTCGGGCAGCAAGGGTGAGACGATCACTAGGGACGAGAGACACGGTCCCGAAACGCGCCGGACTCGTACATCTCGTAGGCCAGTCTCTGGACGTATGGGCTGTCCCCGAGCCTGCCCTCAGCGTCGGCGAGGAACCCGGCTGCGAGGACACACCAGTGGAACCTGTTGCCCCAGACCGGGCACTCAATCTTTTCCGACAGCTGTGACTTGTCACTCATCCGAGATCAACATGGCAAATTGCCATTCCGTGATGTCCCCTGCGGCAAGCTGCTGGATGCAGTGGTACTTCTCCACATCGGTTAACTTCATGGCTCCACCATTCAAGTCCAGAAAGAGCCGACAGGCGACGAGAGCGGTTCGTTTGTTGCCATCGACGAAGGGATGATTGCGAACCAGAGCGGATGCGTAGGCAGCGGCGAGTTCGGCGATTGTGGGTAGTGGCTTTTGGTAAGCGAATAGTTGCTGCGGCCGGGCGACTGCGGCTTCAAGGAGATGAGCATCCCGGAGCCCCGGCGCTCCGCCATGTTCGAGAATCTGACGGTGGTGAATCATCCGGATGGCTTCAAGGCAGATCCAGATCGGCTTGCCGCTCACGATCTACTCGGCGAGCTTCCGCAACACGTTGCGGTCCTCGTGCATGATTTTTGTCGCTCGTTCCAGCTGGTTCGCGAGTTCGGGGTTGTAGGGGCTGAGTTCGACCCCGTTCGTCGTCTCGATCGCAAATAGCTTATCCCCTTTGCCGACCCGCAGCTTCGCCAGCAGGTCTTTCGTTAGCACGACTCCCAGGGAATTTCCGATCTCGGTCAGTTTGAGTTCACGCATGTATACCTCATGACGAACATTATTACATATGTAATTACATTATGCAAGGGTTCCCTCGTCCTCAGCGTCACTTCAGGTAACCGTGGCGTTTGAGCCACGGCTCCAGAGTTTCATCCAGGATGTCCTGAACGGCGGGGGGTTTGCCCAGCAAGTTGCCATTGCAAGGATGCTCGCTTCAAGGCCGCACCTAAATCGGAACGGAGTTGGGTGCAAAAGAAAGATGGGAAATCGATGCAGCAGATCATATACACTTACGAAGCAGCTCATCACGAGCCGAGTTGAGCTGAGCCATTGGACCGTGACCACCCCCTTTATCTGGGTGACAGCGTTTGGCCTTTTCGCGGTATGCAGTTTCGATATCATCTCTGCTGGATCCAGGTTTGAGACCCAGTATGTCCCACGGCGAGTTACCGGGCAAGGCAATGAACCCGGTAAATGCTTGCTCCACCATATCACCGGTCCCCCAACGTTCGATTCCGCGAAGCGCTTCGATAGTCTTGCGGATAGCCTGCATATTGGCGGTAACTGAGTCCCATCTATCACAACAGAAACACATCTTCTGCACCTTCAGAGTGAAATACACTGCCACGCCTTTATCATCGGGCTGTCGGTGACTTGCATACGGGATTCCGTCCTGTCGGAGGGTGATGTTCGTGGAGAGAACAGGAAGGGTGCCTCCGATCAGTCTTATCTCACGGAGCAGGCCATCGCGTGCTGCGGCAAATGACACTTCGAAGCGGCTTCGTTGAGGGTTCCGTGTTCGGGGTTTGGCGGATGGCCATGCAAGTGGAAACGCTTCAGTCATTGGTTGCCTCCGAACCGGTCATTTCAGATAACCGTGGCTTTTGAGCCAGGGCTCCAGAACGACATCCAGTATGTCCTGGACATTGTGCGGGGCCTGCCCGGCAAGTTCCCGCTCCAAGGAGGCTCGTTTCAAAGCGGCCCCGATGTCCGGTCGCAAGCGGGTGGTAAGCGTGTATCGTCCGCGGGAATACTCAGCGGCTTGTTTTGGGGGAGCCTCCGGGGCTGGCGGTGGCGTTGCCGGCTGCTCCGGCGTGTGCGGTTTCGGCGTCGGTGGTTTCTTCGGCGTCTCGCTCTTTGAAGCCTTTCCCTGGTTGAGGAACGCTTGTTCCTTCTCAGGGTCCGCCTTCGGGGAGGGCTTGAGGCCGACGGTCAGAGGACGGCGCTTGACCATGTCTATCGCTTCCTCTTGGCGAGTCGGCCGCGACCTTTCGGTGTTTTTCTCTTCTTTGCCTTGCGTTCGGGGAGGAGTTCGCGGAACAGAGAGCGGATCTCGTCGGCGGCTTCGCGGCCCCTTGCCCCCAGTCCCCAGACCAGCGCCCCCTGGCCCGGCGCATCGGCGTAGATCTGGCGAAGGGAGATGGCGGTTTTCGCGAGTGGGAGGTCGAGGGCGGCCGCTGCTTCCTTCATGTCTCGGGTGAGTCGATAGTTCTTGCCGACCATGCTGAGCGCGATGACGGCCTTTGGATGGCCATCGCGGATGCTCTGAGACTGGCGGAGAACTTCGGTTGCCTGGGCGAGAGCCCGCACCTCAAGCATTGATGCCTTGCATGGGACGACGGCAAAGTCGGCGCGGAGGAGCAAGGCCCGGCTGGTATCGGCGTCGCTCCCAGGCCCGTCGGCGACCACGAAGTCCGCCTCACTCCCGAGCGTTGGCAGGTTGTTCAGGATGTCGTCGCGGCTAGTTAAGCGGACGGCTTTCACTTTCGGCGCGGCCTCGGCGATCCATTCGGAGGACGATCCTTGTGCGTCGCAATCGGCCAGAGTGACCGAGTAACCCTGTTCGCTCAAGTGCCCGGCGAGATGCACGGCGATCGTGGATTTTCCCACCCCGCCTTTAGAATTCACAATGGCTATAATCATTAATAATGACGAATATCAGAGTTTCTGCCGGCATGCAAGCTTTCCATCCATCCGGCCATCAGGCTTACATGCTTGCTGGCTTGCCAGCCGACATGACGGCCTGCTGGATCGTTGGCAGGCCAGCCATCAGGCTTGCCATACGGCTTGCTTGCCAGCTTGCTGGCAGGAGAGTCAGCCGGCCGTCTGGCTTACATGCTTGCTGGCTTGCCAGACGACATGCTTGCTGGCTTGCTTGCCAGCTTGCTGGCAGGACAGTCTGCTGGCCGTCTGGCCGACATGCCGGCTGTCCAGCAGGCTGGCTCCAGGTCGGATTTTCAAAATACCGCCGCAGGTTTTGCGGCAGGTCTTTTTTTGTTTTGCTGGACTTGCCGCAGAAACTGCGGCAGTCTGAAAATCGCCTTGGTCGCAAGGCATTTTTGGCAGCGGGGGGCACCGTTAGGTCAGCCCCCGGCAGAGTGGCTTTTGGGCCACGTTTGGGGCCTACGCACAGCGTAGGGAAGACGTCTGTAGTACATCTTCACTGACTCTGGAATCTTCCTGACATAGCATGGTGCATGCTCAGGATCAACCAGCAACGGTCCGCCTCCGGGGCCAAGAGTTACTTCGAGGAGGGACTGGCCCGGGAGGACTACTACACCCAGGACGCGATCGTTGGGCACTGGGGAGGCAAGGGGGCGGAACGGCTTGGTCTGGTCGGAGAGGTTCAGCGGGATGCCTTCCTCCGTTTGTGCGACAACCGCGACCCCGAGACCGGTCGGACCCTCACGGCTCGGACGCGAGAGAACCGCACGGTCGGGTACGACATGAACTGGCACGCCCCGAAGTCGGTGTCGCTCCTTTACACACTGACCAAGGACGAGCGAATCCTGCGGGCTTTTCAATCGTCCGTGCGGGAGACGATGCAGGAGTTGGAAGCCGATGTCAAAACGCGGGTGCGGCAGGCGGGGCAGAATGCCGAGCGGACCACCGGCAACCTCGTCTTCGCCGAGTTCGTGCATCTGACTGCCCGTCCCGTGGACGGCGTTCCCGATCCGCACCTGCACGCCCACTGCTTCGTCTTCAACGCCACATTTGATGCGGAAGAGGCTCGCTGGAAGGCAGGCCAGTTCCGGGAAATCGTGCGCGATGCCCCGTACTTTGAAGCGGCGTTCCACGCCCGGCTCTCGAAAGGGATGGCCGACCTGGGCCTGACCATCGAGCGCACCAAAGCGGGCTGGGAGGTCGCAGGTATTGGCAAGGAAGTGCTGGGTAAGTTCTCCCGGCGAACCGCCAAGATCGAGGAGTTGGCTCGGGAGAAGGGCATCACTGACATTGATGAGAAAGCGCGGCTCGGGGCCAAGACTCGGGAGAAGAAGGGGGAATCGCAATCGCTGGACTCTCTTCGAGGAGAGTGGAAGGGTCGCCTCACCGAGGATGAGCGGAAGACGATCAAGGATGTGCTGACTCGCAAGCAAACTCCCTCCGAGGCTCGCATCTCCGCCCGCGGGGCGGTGGATCATGCTCTTCGGCACGGGTTCGAGCGGTCCTCGGTGGTGGAGGATCGGCGGTTATTGGCGACGGCCCTGAAACGCGGTTACGGCTCGGTCTTGCCGGAAGATGCGAAGCAGGACTTCGCCGGCCGCCACGAGGTCATCCGCCGCAGTTACAACGACCGGCAGTACGCCACCACCCGGGAGGTCTTGGCCGAGGAAGCCGCAGCCGTGAGCTTCGCGCGGGAGGGCCGCGGGAGTTGCCAGCCACTCGCCGCGGATGCGGTGCGGTACACGTCGCAGAATTTGAATTCCGACCAGGAGCAGGCGGTGCGGCATGTCCTCGGCTCCTCCGACCAGGTGATGCTCATCCGGGGCGCGGCGGGGACGGGAAAGACGACGCTGCTCAAGGCCGCAGCCTCCGAGATCCACGCCAACGGTTCGGCTGTCCATGTCTTCGCGCCCACGACCGAGGCGGCCCGAGGGGTTCTCCGCAAGGAAGGGTTTCAGGATGCCGAGACGGTCGCCAAGCTGCTGGTCGACCGGAAGACGCAGGAGAAGGTCAAGGGGCAAGTAATCTGGGTCGATGAGGCCGGGCTCCTCGGCACGAAGGATCTTCAGGGGGTGTTCCGCGTCGCCCGGGAGCAGAATGCCCGGGTGGTTCTCATGGGAGATGAGCGACAGCACGCTTCCGTTCCCCGGGGCGATGCCTTCCGACTTCTCCAGACGCAGGCGGGTCTTCGCGCGGCCGAGGTCGGGAACATCCGCCGGCAGCAGGGCGAGTATCGAAAAGCGGTCGAAGCCCTGGCAAACGGCTCCTTTGAGGGCGGGTTCGCCAAGCTCGACCGCCTGGGAGCCCTCCGAGAAGTCGCAGACGACCGGCGGCACGCGGTCCTGGCGTCCGATTACGTATCCGCAGCGAAGGAGGGGAAGTCTGTCCTGGTCGTTGCGCCGACCCACAACGAGGGACGCGAGGTCACTGCCCGCATCCGCGGGGAATTGAAGGCTGCGAAATATCTGAAGGGCAAGGACCGAACGTTTGAGCAACTCATCTCCCGCGGTCTGACTGAAGCCGAGCGCAAAGACCCGGTGAATTACCTGCCAGGAGATGCGGTGCGGTTCGGCCAGAATGTGCGCGGCGGGTTCAAGAAGGGCGAGGCGGTGCAGGTCATCGGGCGAGATGAGCAGGGGCAGGTAATGGTCAGCACGGGGAAAGGCGAGGCGGTTCCGCTGCCTCTGGGGGCTGCCCGGGAGTTCGATGTTTATGAGCGGCGGGAGATGCCGCTTGCGACCGGCGACCGAATCCGGATCACCCGGAACGGGACGACGGCCGACGGGAAGAACAAACTCCTGAACGGCAGCATGTATGCGGTCGCCGGGTTCAATCGTCGCGGCGACATCCGCCTGGATAACGGCCAAGTCGTCGCCAAAGACTTCGGGCACCTGGCGCACGGCTACTGCGCCACCTCCCACGCCTCTCAAGGAAAGACCGTCGACCGGGTCCTGGTGGCGGTTGGTCCCGAATCCTTCGGGGCGGCCTCGCGCGAGCAGTTCTACGTGTCGGTCAGCCGGGGCCGAGAATCCGTCGCCATCTACTGCCAGGACAAGCGGGAACTCTTCGAGGCGGTCAGCCGTTCTGGGACGCGGCTCACCGCAACGGAGTTAACGTCGCAGCCGCAACGGCCGCTCAATGCCCCTCCCTCCCGAGTTGTGCGGCACGGGGAACACATTCGTCGGCAACAACGCGCCGAGCGAGTGCGGCGGGACGCAGCTGCGCGTGACCGGTCAGCCCAGCGTGATAAGGTGCCTGAGCGAGACAAGAACAGGGGGCTTGAACGATGACAGACAACAGAACGCAGAACCGGGGAGATACCGCCAGCCGCCTCGCCGAACTTCGCGGCGGGGGCAGGGGAACTGTGGAGGAACCCGGGGAGCCAGTGGAGCTGGAGGCCGAGGAAGAGGGGCGAAGCTACTCGACGCTATCGGCCGACCGGATGCAGAAAGTGATGCTGGAGTTGCGATACAAAACGGGGAACGCCAAGGCTCTGGCCTACAGCTACCTGGTGGCGATCGATTTCGACCCGTCGGAAGGGATCGTGCTGGACTTCTCGGGCCATGAGGTACGGATCTCGGGGCGGAACCTGCGGCCGCTGTTCTCCGGGCTGGCAGCGCAGCGGGTCGCGGTCGTTCAAGAAGTGGACGACTTGTATGTCGAGACGGCCTCCGCACCTGTCGCCACTGTCGTGACGGAGATCGTTGTGCGGGAACTCAAGCCGTGAGAAGTCGTAGAGGGAAGGGATATCCGCCGCAGGCGCGGTTACTCGGGCTGCGTGAACTTCAGCAGCCATTCTTTCACGGTTTCCCAGGATGAATAGGCGAGTTCGCCGCGGCGCTGTCGGCGATCCGGCGTTCAAATTCCTGCTGCTGATTTGGAGTCAATTTGGATGCTTCCCAGTCTTCGGTGAGGCTGCTCCAAATCTCCTGGAGTAGGCGGCCGCGATTGGCAACGCTCTGCCGCTGCGCTGGGGTCAACGGGTATGTTCGCGTGTCTCCGGCGTGCTTGTTCAAGAGATCTTGAAGTAACAGAAGTCGCTCGGTGAAGCTGAGTTGCGACAAATTGAATGGGTGGCGTGCTTTGGTCATTGGCTGCGTCCTCGCCAAGCGTCAGGATGCCGGCTCGAATGTTGTATGGCGACCACATAGGCGTCGTTGCTTACCATCCGGTAGACGACTCCGAACGGGAACCGATGAACAAGCGCCTTGCGATACTGGCCCGCGCTGCGGGGATGGGACAGGGGATGATGGGCGATCCGGTCAAGCGTTTCCTCGACGCAGAGGAGAAAGTCGGCCCCGAGACTCTTGCGGTAACGGCCGTACCAGTCGGCTGCATCAGTCAAGTCGGCCTCGGCGGCTGCGAGAAGAATGACGTTCGCGGTCATTCCCTTGGGAGGCGGTTCTTGACTTCGGTCCAGGGAGCTGCGGACATTGCGCCGGACTGGAATCGCTCCCACCGGCTGTCCAGTTCTTCTTTCTGCTCGTCGCTGATGGCGGCCTGGCAGCCTTCCCGTAGCAGGCTGTCCCAGATGTCCTGGACGAGCAAGATACGCTCGGCGGGGGTGAGTTGCGAGAAATCAAACGGGCGATGCGTTTCGGTCATGGACTCCTTCCTGCGGCGACAGTAGCACAGTTCGTGTGCCGTTGTCAAAGATTTGATGCCAGGAGTTGCTTCCAGACAATGGCGGCGGCGCTTATGAACCCGCGGTCGTCAGTCCTACTCGGGCTGCTCCATCTGCGTGGAGGAAAGCGACGCCGATCCTGATGAAGGACCCTTTATCGTTCTTCGCCGGTTGCGTCGGCGGCAACGCGGATCGAAATCGTTGCCCATCCATGATCGAAGGGCGAGCCTCTTCGATCTAACAGCCATGTCAACCGTCGCGGTCAGGCGGGAAGTCTGGATGATTACTGCTGTACCAAATCGAGACGATGACAACTTCGTTGCTCAAGCCTCGGTAGATCAGCGAATACGGAAAGCGACGGACATAGACCCGTCTGAATTCGCCTTCGATGCTGGGGTATGCACGCGGACGCTCCGCAATTTGATCTATCGCCTCTTCAACTCGCTGCGCAAGATCCGCTTGCCGATCTGGGTAGAGGCCGTACCAAGTGGCTGCGAATTCAAGGTCGGCCTCGGCGCTGCCCAATACGATGACTGGCTTGGTCAGTGAGTGAGACCTCGCGTTGAACACTCGGTATTTCGCTCCCAACCAGTTGGATGTAGGCATTGTACCAGATAGGTACATGGCCCAGCAGGTTTCCAACTCTTGCCTTTGATCAGCGGTTACTAATTGCATTTCCTGTTTGTTGCACATGATCTGATTCCTTGACTCGAAGAGGCGGGCCTTTTTGGCCCGCCGTCCTCTGGTCTGGTTACTCCGACTTCTCGGTTGGCACCCGGAGGGTGATTTTGCCGTCAAGAGGGAAGGTCTCGATCAAGAGGTTGAAGCCTTTTCCATCTTTGTGCGGGAAAGCGACGCCGATGCGGGTCCAGAAGCCCTCGCCTTGTTCGTCTTGGCTGTTGCGGACGTGGTAGGCGATGTATGCCGGCTTGGTTGGGGTTGAGTTCTTGGTAGCCATAAAGATTCTCCTTGGTTGTTGTTTCGAGGCTGCGACCATCGCGGCCTTTGTGCCCGTCACGTCAAAAAGCCGGGGGTAACCGGGGCG
The DNA here is from genome assembly GCA_003136315.1 of Gemmataceae bacterium. Lineage (GTDB taxonomy): Bacteria > Planctomycetota > Planctomycetia > Gemmatales > Gemmataceae > Urbifossiella. Next base: position 24,883 of record PLDW01000337.1, read on the forward strand.
TTTACGCCTTGACCCAGGCAAGCGAACGTTGGGGGAAACCTTTAGGGGGAACCGACGTGGCAGCTTACCGGGGCCGGTGCCGGCTTTAGTCAGGGAGCAAAAAGGCCGGGATCGCAGTCGTTCTTGAAACGCTTCTGCCACAGGAAATCGTTGGCGACCGAACAAACCCGACCGCAAGCCCCGCAGTCGCATTCCTGCGGCTACTGCACGCAACCCGAAACAAGCCGCGCAAGGATTCTGCCGGATCGGTCTGCGTTTGCTTCCTGCGCCTCTCATATGGAAATGCGTTCGACCAGATTTCGAGAGACCGCCCGCTGGCGGCGATCATAAAGCCGGGTGGTCCGAGGGTCGGCGTGGCCAGCCAGGAACTGGACGTCGCCAAGGGGAATGCCCTGCGTGAGCAAATCCGTTACAGTGGCAACGCGAAACGAGTGGGTGGTGATGTTGCCAGGCAAGCCGGCGGATTTCAGGCGGCGTTTGACCATCCGCCAGACGTCGGTCCCGCTCATGGCGTTCGGCGTGAACTTGCCAGTCCTGCGGACGATGGTGCGGAAAAGCGGCATGGTCTTCGGCTCTTCCGCTGAGAAGGCCGCCGCAAGGTATTCGAGGAGGTATTTTTCCAGGTCGTGCCGGACTGGGATCTCGCGTTGCTTGCCGCCCTTCTCGGCGAAGCGCAGTGAGTATTGTGACCCGTCATGGGCAAGGTCTTTCAGCCGCAGTGCGGCGGCCGCTCCGGCGCGGGCGGTAGTGTAAATCAGGGTCGCGATGATGGCCCGGTCGCGGAGCCCGGCCGGGGACTGCACATTGATCGCGGCGAGGAGGGAGCGGGCCTGCTCGGGCCTGATCTCGGGCGTCTTGCCTTCCACTACCGCATATCGCTCCGCCCTGACGCTGGCCGCGGGGTTCAGGACGATTGCGTGGCGAAGCACAAGGGCATCGAAGAACCGCCTGATGGCAGCGAGAGCGAGTTTCTTGGTCGGGACGCTGGTTCCGAGTTGGTCGAAATACGAACCGACGATTCCGGGCGTGAGTTGCGAGAGGGGAACGCTGCGGGGTTCGAGCCAAGCCAGGAAATCGCGAACAGCCCGGCCGTAGGCAAGACGGGTGTGAGGATTCCTGAGCGACCCGCGGAAGAACTCGTCCCAGGCGAAGCTCGCCGCTGGTCCTGCTTCTGTGACGATCTGGGGCACTGCGAGGCATAATGCCGGTCTGTTCTTCTCGACGACCGGAAGGGTTTTTCGGATGAGTGCGGCGTGCTCAGTCATAGACCTGCGAGAGTGCCACGACTTGCGGGGTATGTCTACCTCGTCCTCACGGTCTCACACGCTTTTTTTGCCGGGCGTGTCCCAGCAGCCGCACTGCCGGGACACGAGCCCGAAGGCTCGGTCATTCGAGCCGCTCCGGTTCGCCTGGCGAGTAGCCAATTGCCTCAGCGATGGCGGCTTTGGCTACTTTGGCTACTTGCGAATTGCCATTGAACTCGATTCTTCCGGATTCATCGGCCAGTGCGAGAATGCCTTGCAACGCCTCAAACAATTTGGCGCCGGCGGCCATTACCCGCAAGGCGGCAAGCGTCGGTGGAACCGGGTCGTTTGCCTCTGGCAGCCAGAAGTGGCGGCTCGTGACAAGATCTTCGCCATCCGCGTCGCAGATCACGGCGATGTCTTCGGTGCCATCGCGGTCGAAATGCAGGCTCCAGGGTGCGTTGAGGTCATTTTGTTGCTTCATAACGTCTCCTTTTCGGTTTTGGCCTCCGCCTATCGGATGCCTTCAGGAGAGCGATCGAAGCCGCCAGAGACGGCAGCGCAGCGGTCGTGCAAGCGAACGGCCGAAGGATTCCTTTGGAAAGCGGCCGTGGCAGCTTGCAGGGGCCGTCTGCGGCTTCAGCTTCCTGGGTAAAGGCAACCCGTGCGAGGGGACAAACCGAAAGGTCGGAGATGCGACAAATTGAGCCTCGGCGCTCCTGCGTTGGAGACTGCGGTATTCGAGAACGCCGCATGCTGGTTTCTGTGAGCGTTGCAGAATCTGCGGTTCAGGTGTGAGGATTCCCCAAAGACCCGCGGAAGAACTCGTCCCGAACGGATGCGGCTCTGTCTCCAGCCTCGGCTATCAGGCACGGCAGAGACGGCTCAATCCCCCGAAGCAATCGCTCCGTCGATTTCTCCGCGAGCGGTATGAGTAAGTCGTTGGCCATATCCCGTGGAAAGTAGCGATCTTCGCCGCAGATGCCACTACGGATCGCCTCCGCAAGTTCCCCGCCGGCGCCAGGCACAGCATGAAATCGGCTGCCGCGTTGGCCCGCTGGCGAGGATGCTCAGGATCTGCGCTATTCGGTTATCTTTGCCAACTAGGCTGATCGGGTTTCTGAGACGCGCCTGCGTTGGCAGGCGACCTGTCCTCGGGGCGTTTAGGGGTAGACGAAGCCTCGGCCTGTGAGGCGGGCTCGTCTGGTTCGCTCCTTGATCCTGCGGTTTGAGTCGCCATCGCCCGCCGACGTATCCGCGCCGTGACGGGTTCCTCGGCTTCGGCACGCCTCTTTCCGCTACGATCCGGCGTTGCGTCGATGGTATGAGTAGCCCGGAGCGCCTTGATCCGTTCGGCGAGGGCGGGAACATCCGCCGGGGTACCTGCTCCAGGTTCCGTCGTTCCGCCTGAAAGCCCGGCTTTGAGCTGATCGCGGAGATCGCTGAGTTCCGACAGGTAGGAAGAGTAGGGGAACTGCGTTCCGAGCCGGTTTCGGTAGTCGCGGAGCTGGCCCTCGGCAATCGCGATCTCTTGCTGGGTACTTGCGATCTGCGTCTCGTAGCCTCCGACCAGCCGCTCCAGGGCGTTCAGGACTGCTCGCGCTCCCTGATGCTCCCGGGAAAGCGAGAGATGCCGTATCGTTTCGCCTTCGAGGAAAACTTCGGGGGAAAAGTCCGGATGCAGGACCATCCCGAACCGTAGCCCGCGGTAGACGCCAAGTGGGAGGCGTCGCGTTTCCTTTACCGTCTCTGGAAGCGTCTCCAATCTCGCGGCGAGAATTCCAGCCGCGTCCGCTCGGGACGAGGAGCGGCTCCCGATCGTCACTTCAGAGTCGGCATGCGAAGCGGCAGTCTCCCGGTCAGCCGTCAGGGCGGCCTGGCGTTCGCTCATCCTCTCGATCATCCCCGGCAGATCGCGCAGGCTGCGCCGCGCAAGGAACTGTTCATCGGCGTGATTTTTCTTCAGCATCGTCAGCCGCTGGATTTCGGCATCGGACTCGGCGAGGGTCAGCACGGCCGGGTTGCCCGAAGCGATCGCCTTCACCTCGGCATAACTGAGTTCCTGGGCTCCGATGTCCTCGGCCTGGCGGGCGGAGTTATCGCCAGTGATGACTTGCGAAATAAAGCGAGCTTTAGTTTCTAACGCCTGCCACATATATGAATCGAATGAGCCTTGAGTGACATAGCGAAAGATCGCGACTTCTGCATTTTCGTTGCCCTGGCGAAGGATGCGGCCCTCCCGCTGCTCGACTTCGGCCGGCTTCCAGGGGGCGTCCAAGTGATGAAGGGCCACGAGACGTCTCTGCACGTTGGTGCCGGTGCCCATTTTCGCGGTGCTGCCGATCAGGACCCGGACCTGGCCGCTTCTCACCTTGTCGAATAGGGCTTGTTTCTTGGCATCGGAGTCGGCATCGCCGATTGCCGCGATCTGCTCTTTCGGGATGCCGCGGTGGATCAGTTTTCGGGCAATCTCGTCGTAAGCGGAGTAACCCCAGGAGGTGGGGTGAACGCCCATGTCGCAGAAGATGAGTTGCGTTCCCCGGGAAGGGGCCGTGCGCTGCCAAACGGCCTCGACATTGTCCACCAGAGCGTTGACCTTCGAGCCTGGGAAGTCGGGCGCGCTGGGGGAGAGCATCCTGGCATCGAGCGCGAGCTTGCGGCCGTCGGTGGTGATCGCCAGGGCGTTATCGACCCGCGGATCGACCTTCTGCGAGCGCAGCTTGTCGTAGCGGGCCACCAATTCCAGTTGGAGCGTCTGCTGCTCCTCGGACATCGGGGAGGCCACGATCGTAGCCTTCCCCCCTTCGAGGCGAGGGACTGGCAAACCCAGCATTTCGGCGGTCTGGACGTCGGAGAACGCCCTGAACATCTGCTGGAGTTCGGGAAGGTTGACAAACCTGGCAAACCGGCTACGGGGCTTTAAGGTTTGCCCGTCGGGGGAGATTTCCATCGTCTCGACGACCTCGCCGAACGTGGCAGCCCAGGCGTCGAAATGCTCGATGCCGCGCTCGCGAAGGCCCTCCGGATCGAGGAATCGCTGCATCGTGTACATTTCAACCATCGTGTTGCTGATCGGGGTGCCGGTGGCGAAGGTCACTCCGTGGCCGGGGCGCTTCATCCCCAGATAGCGGGCCTTCATATACAGATCGAATGCCCGTTCCGATCCTCCAGTCTGAATACCAGCTACGCGATCCATCTTGGTTGGAGTTTCAAGATTTTTGAATATATGAGCTTCGTCAATAAATAAATGATCAATTCCAAGTTCATCAAATACAAGCCCGTCGTCTTTCTTGTCCTCGGCCAGCAGCTCCTGAAGCCGCGCATCGCGTCTGGCTTTCTGCTTTTCGATGGTCTTGGTGAGGTTGCGGTTTGCCTTCGATGCCTTCGCACCCGCGCTCTCGATCAGCAATTGGTCGTATTCGCGGATCTGCTCGCGAATGAACTGCTCTTGATAAGCCTTAGACATTCCAATTCTTTCAAAACTAGAATGCGTAACAATGATGCCGTCCCACTCGCCGCTGGCGATCCGGGCGGTCAGAAACTTCCTGCGCTCTCGGCCCAAGTCGTCCTTAGTCGCCACCAGCAATTTGGCGTTCGGATAGAGCTGGAGGAACTCGCGGGAGAACTGTTCCAGCATGTGATTTGGAACGACGTATCCCGGCTTCTTGATGAGCCCGGCTTGTTTCATTTTCATGCCGGTCGTCGCCATCGTGAAGGTTTTGCCCGCGCCGACGACGTGAGCCAGGAGAGTATTGCCCGCGCACATGCCCCGCCACACTGCGGCCGTCTGGTGCGCGCGGAGCATGACGGTTTGGTTCATGCCGGGAAAGTCGAGGTGGGAACCGTCGAATAGACGAAGGCGAATATTGTTGTATGTATCGTTATATAAACGAACAAGACGTTCGGTCCTCTCCGGATCGGCGAATAGCCAAGTGCGGAACCGGTCCTTGATCAACCTCTGTTTCTCCTTCGCCGCGAGAGTGGCCTCCTGGTTCACTACCCGCTCGTCAGTGCCTGGCACCGTATCGAAAATGATGGGCGTCTTCATGTTGAGCGCCAGGTCCAGCAGCCAGACGGCGTTCGCCCGCGGCGTGCCGTAGTCCACGGTCGCGGCAACTGACCTCTCGGCCGAGGAATCGGCCTCGATGCTCCAGACGGCGTCTTTCTTCAAATGCGCGATTTGAACCGACCTGGGCGAGACGCCAAACAGGTCGGCGGCGAACGCCTGGAGGTCGTCCTCCGGTATCCAGGGGGCTCCGAGATTGGCGTCGATGTCCCCGGGGAGCACGTCTTCCGGCTGCACGGCTTTCAGGGCCTCGGCGTTCCGGGAATAGGCCGAACCAGCCCTCAAGGCGGCGGCGAGCTTGGCACGAACGTGGCCTGACAAATAGGCGTCGGCGGTTTCCCAATGTCCCGATTCGGGGTCCAGAAAGATGAGGTCCCCGAGTTCTGCGACGATCTGGTCTTCCAGCTTGCCGTACAGGCCCCGAATGAATGGCAAATCGATCCCGCCGCGCTGATCGAGCGAGACGAGGAGCCCTTCCTCGGCGGTCGAGACCTTGGTGACGGGCGGGTTATTCCCCACCACGTCTTTTTCCATGATGGCAGCCTTCCGGGCCTTACCGGTCAGTTCGTCGTAATCCTCCAGGGACATGACCAGCATGGCGTCCGGGTCCTCGCGGAATTTCACGAGGTTCGGCATCCTCCGGATCATGCTTCCCTCTACGCTGCTTTCCCCGAAGGTGGTCTTGTTGATTGGGCCGTATGCGGCGACAAACCGGTCATAAGCCTGATTGAGTTCCTGCCTCGCTTCGATTCGATTTGCTTCCGGCCAGCCGTCGTTCTGCGACTGTAAAACCCTGCGCGCTCGGTCCCGCAGCCCAATCAGGGCGGCGAGCCGCTTGCCGGTCATGGTTCCGCCTTCTTTCAAGGCCGTCCCGCCGTAGACCACAGGTTCCGCTTGTCCTTCCAGAACCTGGCAGATCGCACGGTCGGCCCGGACGAAGAAACTCCCTTCGCTGATGTGCGGAAGCTGGGGAGGGGGCGTGAAAGGCTGTTGTTCCGCAGTCGCGGATACGCGAATCGGAGCAAATTCCGGGAGCGACTGGATCGCGATTTGAAGCTGGGTCGCCAAGTCGCCATTGCTAACGACGCTGTATCCCCCGCCATAGAGAGAGTCTTTGCTACTGTAGCTGCCGAGCACCATCCCTGGGTGGGTTAGGAAATATCGGTTGATCGGAACGGTCGCGCCTTCGATGTCGGTCGGCTGTGTCTCCATCCACGCCGGCTCAACATGCCTTGGAGCGTCATCAAGCGACCGCTTCCTCATGAACACGATGTCGGCGATGACCGCCGTTCCTTCCCGCTTAAACGCATCTGAAGGTAACCGTATCGCTCCGAGGAAGTCTGCTCGTTCCCCGAGATACTCCCGGATCGAGCCATTCTGTTTGTCTAACGTGTAATGACTCGTCACTAGCGCCATCATCCCGCCTGGCTTCAGGGCATCAATCGACTTGGCGAAGAAGTAGTCGTGCGTTGCGAACCGCTGTCCCTTGTGCTCGTACTTGACGTCGGCAAACGGCACATTGCCAACGACGGCGTCAAGTTCGGGCAACCGGGTGTTGTTGAAATCCTCGATCCGGATGTCCTGGCCGGGAAACCGGGCTCGGGCAATCCGGCCGGAGATCGAGTCCCGCTCGACGCCGATGAATCGCATCCCTTGCGGGGCCAGAGCGAGGAAGTTTCCGGTCCCGCAGCCTGGTTCGAGCGCCAGAGCATTTTCAGGCACGCCCATGCGGCGGAGGGCCTGGTGCATTGCTGAAATGACAATTGGGGACGTGTAGAACGCGTTGAACGTGGTTCGCTTGGCTGAGTCGTATTCTTGTTCGGTCAGCAGGGACTTCAATTCCGCGCCGAGGGACTGCCAGCCCGAGTCCTTGAATCGTTGGGTGACCGGATCAGGAAAAATGGATAAGGCCACTGGCCCGAAGCCCGCGAACTTTGCGAGCAACTCGCGCTCGTCTGGGGTAGCTGGTCGCTGCTCGCTCTCGACTTTCAGCAGAGTGCGGATTGCGGTCAGGATGTCGCGGGCTTTGCCCTTCTCGCCGCTGGAAATGACGGTTTGCGGAGATGGTAAGGGAGGTTCTGGGGGCAAGGTCGGGATATTGAAGAGGTGGACGGGTTCGTTCGAGAAAGGCTGGGTTGGGACAACCGGTCGAGAAGGTTCCTGCGGGGTTTGCGACTCGGGCTCTGCAGAAGCAGGTTCCCGCTCGGAAAAAGCGTCGAAGAGAGAAGGACGGCGTTGCCCCCGCGTCTTGGCTACTCGGTCGGCGTAAGACGAAGGAACGCCATTGCTGCGTCGAGGGAGAGCGGCTCTGCTTCCTCCATCGCTGTCGCGGCGGACAGCCTCTGCTCCAGTTCCTGGAGGGCTATTTCCAGGGCCTCGCTCGAAATCTGTATGTCGCTGCCCGGCCTGGTTTGGGCGAGGAGGGTTTTCAACTCTTCGTGACGGGTCTTGAGTTCCCGGGCCAAGCGGTTCACTACGGGCAGCATTGCCCGCTGGCTTTTCAGTTGGTTGTGAATCTCCGGGTATCCCCGAATGAGTTGGAGCGTCAGAGTCACGTATTGCATTGGAAGGGCCTCCTTCGGGGTTCGTCGCGGCTATGTCCTGCGGCTCGGTCGGGTTGCCAGGATCTGTCGAAAATAGCGAGGGGGTTTTCGATGGTGGACGTTTCCGGGCCATACCGCTGAACTGACAATTGATGACTGCCCAAGATGTATCAAACTCTTGCGCCCCGCGCAATTGGACCTAAGCGGCCGAAGCCGCGCGGAGGCAGGAAAAAATCTCGCCTGTGGCAAAATTCCCGCAGGGATTGGCACGNNCAACGAAGCCGCCCGCCGATCGGTTTCGTTCAGCGACATCCAGCATGTAAGCCTGCAAGCAGGCTGCCAAGACAGCAGGACATTATGTCCGTGGTCAGAAAAGGGAGGGTGCGGGAACCGTAGGTTCCTGCAAAAGGTGAGTGATAATCGCTGCACATCGCCGGATAGCCGCCGTTGCTTACCGCACCATGACGAATCGACTCGCCATCTTTCCGGCTCAAACGCAAGCGGAAGGGAAAAGGCAGCGGGATTAGAATAAATTTAACGAACCGAGTATCGCCCATAGACCAAACGCCGCTAATAGTACGGCTGAAATACGGTTAATGATTCTGATTTTCGCCCTGGTGGTTTCGGGGCGCAGCAGCGAGACGCCGCCGCAGAGGATGATCCACCATAGGAAGGAGCCGGAAAACACGCCGCAAATGATTGTAGCCGCCAAAGCCCCATCGCCATTTGCAGACAGGTCGAGGCTCGCGAATATGGCGGTATAGGCGATGATATTTATGGGGTGAGATAGAGTCAGGAAAAAGGTAAGAGCGAGGCTGCGGAAGGCGGAGCCCGCGTTCAGGCTTCTCCTTTGTTCCAGTTGGTTTTTGTCCTTGTAAGCTACCCAAGCCAGGCAGATCACGAACAGCCCACTGAAGACAAGCAGCGGCCTTTTCATCTCGCCCATGTACTCCGCCGCCGCGTCAAGGCCGAGAGCCGTTATGGCAGCATATACACCATCAGCCAGGGCAACGCCCAAACCGCTGATAAGGCCAGCCAGGAAACCTGCGGCCATCGTTCGTCGAATGCAGATGATCCCCAGCGAACCGATCGGAGCGGCGATGCTAAAACCCGCGATTGCCGCTTTTAAGAAGACTTCGATCATTTCGGGCAACTCCCGGCGAGCGAAGCAGCCATCTTCTCTCGCTCCTCTAGCCACTTGACCAGGGTTCGGCGAAGCGGTGATCGCACCTTGACGAGGTGTTCGAGGTCGTAGAGATCGAGCCGCATGACATAGCCAAGGCCGTATTCGGGATGATAAAAATCGTCGAATAGGAGTTTGTAACCGAGTCCCGTGGAAAAAGGCATAACGGCTGGAAAAATGTCGCAAAAATCAGTATGTAAGCCGTGATTTAGCATCCACTTGAAACACTCGCAGGCAAGCCGTGCCGTCAGCGTCGTTCGACGCAAATCGGCGGCGACCATCGTCCGGGTGCTGACCGAAGTTTCTTCGAGGAACGGCTGTGGCAAGTCTGTGAGGCGATAATACTCCAAGTAGCGGCTCAGTCCGCCGTCGCAAACCCGGTTCGTGCGGAGCGTGCCTACAACCCGTTCCCCATCCCATGCCGCGAGCAGCATGGCTTGCGGATGGTCAAGGGGATCGGTGATGAGTTTCCGCTCGTGATCGGCGTAGGATTCATCGATTCCCATTTCTTCCACATAGACGCTGTACCGGAATCGGTAGACCGCCAGTCGCTCTTCTTCCGATTCCGCGAGTCGAATCTCAGCCATTGGCGTGACCCTTCCAACGATGCAAGCGGCTCCCAAAGGGGAGGGTGGCCCTGCCCAGGCCACTACTCTTCAGGCTACACCCTATAAATAGGCTGTCAATGACCTATTTTGCCGATGCCGCTTGCCCACCAATCTTGGCGATTAAAGATGGGGGTGGCTATGGCCAAGCGGAAAACCAGAATCGAACACGCAGAGATTGTGAAACGATTTGCTGCCCGCCTGCGGGAACTCAGGTTGGGCAAAAGCCTGACGCAGCTTCAGCTTGCTCGTGCCGCTGGCGTCGCTCTTTCGCACTTAAGTAAATTGGAAAGCGGCGATACAAGTCCAGGGATTGATTTGCTAGAGCGCCTTGCGGACGCCCTCGAAGTGCATGCGACCTCGCTGTTACCCGCTCCAGAAACTGAGGACGTGGAAGCCGGCCGGGTAGAAACGAAGCGACTCTTCGAGACTCTTGTGGCGCGGGCAGGAGCGGAAACCCTGTTGATGCTACGTCTCAGCCTTGCCAGGTATCTTGAATCGCCTTCCGTCCAGCGGTGAATCACTCTTTCGGCCGCCGCCTGGATCAAAAAACCTTTTCAATGCTCTTGGCCGAGTCGTTGCGCGCCCGGCGTTGAACTCACCCATGTTGAACCGGTCGGTGAGCGGTCACGAAGTTCGCCCCATTGATGATCCTTCTTACAGCAGAGACCGCAACGAAGCCGCCCGCCGATCGGTTTTGTTCAGGGACAGCCAGCGTGTAAGCCTGCAAGCATGCCGGCAAGACAGCAAGACATCACGTCTTGGGTCAAAACAGGGAGGGTGCGGGAACCGTAGGTTCCTGCAAGAGGTGAGTCATTTACGCTGCACATCCCCGGACAGTCACGCGGCCCAAGTCGGGCCGATGCCAAGTGAGGCATCTATCCGGCGAATTAGCATCATCTGGATCAGCGGATGTGATCTTGACTCTGACTCAGGTGACTTACGAGGTCGTTTGGGAGTAGTCTCAGATTCAGGGTTCGCAGGGCGGGAAGAGGGAGGGGGCTGTGCTGCTGCGAAGCACCCCGTCGAGCCACACGAAGGGCTGCCACAAATTCATTTCGTTGCAAATCCGAGATGGTGAGATTGTCCAACGACGCCAGATCTGTCGAATTGGCCATCACTTCCACGCTTCTGGAGGTAAGATTACTGAATGAAATGTCCAATATCCTGAGTTGATGCATCGAATTCAATATAGCGTCTAATCCAATATCTGTAATATGTGCGTATGGAATCGATAATTCTCGCATTTGGTGGGCGAGCGGCGAGGCCACAAGTCCACGCACCCCATCATTGCCGATCCCTTCACTGCATGAGCGGAAGGAATTAATGCTTGCGAGGTAGGGAGCTACAGCAATCGCCCCTAAGTGAGAATCGCTGATCGGATAATTGTAAAGATTCAGTTCTCGGATCCCTGCGAATTGTGGAATTGAGATGATACGCTCAACAAGCTCTTCTACCTCTGGGTGAGGGTAATGAAGAGTGACCATCCTGTGGAGGAAGCCCCGCCGAAACTCCAATTCGCCCCCAGTTCTGCGAAAGGGGCTCGTCCACCGAGAGTGATGCAGCCGGAATAGATGATCCGCGCGGTCCTGGCATCGTCTCTGCTGGTCTTCGTCAGATTCTCTTGCAGCCGCGACCTCTTGGCGGATGAATTCGGCCATACGATTCATTTCCAAGCGTTTCCGGCCCGGAATTTCCCCGGCGTTCTCCTGGAGCCAGTCGGCGTAGACGAGTCGGGGGGTGTCATCATCCGGGTTGGCGGCTATCGCCCGTAAAAGCCCGGATTCGGTTTCAGATAGAGCCGCCAATCATCCTAGTGCCTCCTCATACACAAATATAATCATAACACAGATTCATTATACAAAATTCTGCGCTATTTTGCGAGTGGAAAGCGTAGTCTAGAGTATGACTCCCAATTGCAATCCTGCCATTCGGCATCTTTGATCAGAGTCATCCACCACTCTTTATACTCTTGATCGCCGTAGCCAGGGGTTTTCCCGAAATACAGTTGATGAAAAAATTTCTCTCGATATCGACGGAGAAATTCGGCAACCTGACAGGCAGCGTTAGATACTCCAAATCTGTTCTGATAGTATACGCCGATCCACCGTTGATAAGATTCCTCGGGCACAATTCGGAAAACCGTGACGTGTTCTCGCCTTGGAAACATTTCAGTCGCAACGGCAACTCCGAGCCGCATTTTTACTAAAGCCATAGCTTCATCGTACGACTCGGCAATTCGGATTTTCGCACCCTTATCCCGCCATTGAGAAATAAAATCATCTATGCGTTTTGGTCGATGCCATGAGTCAACAACTATCAGCGGAGTGTTGCGGAAATTAATGTCATTGAGGTTAACAGGTTTTAGCTTATCGAACGGCATGGCGTTAAGATTCGCCCCAGCGGGTCCCATGCCTTCCTCGTTGGAGAGCTGTTCCCAATACCCCGCATTAATATTTGTTCCACCTAATACAGACAATGATTCGCCAGGGTGACAATAGAGACACATCTGAGATTGATACCCAAGGGATGCAAACGACACTTGGTAATGTTTATCAAATTGAAGTTGATCCACATCTCCATAGGAAATGACCATATCTAGATGCCCAGCGTGCAACCTGGGGATCAAGCGTTTCGAGTTGTCGATCGTTAGGTGTAGATCAACACCCCCCAGCGCCATTGTCCAGTCGCCCAGAGCAGGCGCTAGTAAGCGATAACCGATTATCTCTGGGCAGCCGAGTCGCACAAGCGGGGGAACCTTCAGTGGACGAATCTCGCCCCGAAATTGATCAAGGAGGCCATCTGCAAAGGATTTATAGATCATAAGTAATTTGGCAATTTTTTCTGTATCTTCCTTAATCTGCAAAACACCATTTTCGTCATCTTGATACAATCGCTCTAAATCGATGCCAGGCTGCGTTGGCAGGAAAAAATCCGCAACTCGCTTTAGCCGACTTTGGATTGTTTTAGGATTGCCGACCATCTCTAATAATTCGTGGGTACTGCGACGTTGATCCGGCAGGGTGTCTTTAGCACAGTCATAGACGGCAACGAATGTCCGCACATCTTGGAGGCGAAGATGGGGCGACTCTAGGCTTTCTCGCGTCATGTAAGCCTCTGATTCCTGATGGGTACTAGCTTGGCTCGGACTGCGTTACTCCCCCGCTACCTGAACGATTCCGTCCGCCATGACTGTGCAAATATTCGGGCTGGCTGCAATATCTCTGACGATCCCCAGGTAATAATCTATTTGTCCAGCTTCATGGCTGCCGCACGACAACGTTGTAAGCCAGTTTAGGGCTACGACGAGCGGTAATCTAGTTTCGATGGAGACGATTGTCGTAACTCCCTACCCCCCAAGGATTTCGTAGTGCAGCAGTAGCTTTGTTGACCACCCGATTCTATCCCCTCTGTAAGTCGGGAAATCTGCCGTGGTCAACAACTCGTCCGCCACAACCCCCCAGACTGATTCAGGCATGCCTGAGAGACCGCTGGAAGTCGATCCAGAACTTAGCCTGCCAAATTTGTTTAACGGCGTCTCGAAGCATCTTCATCCTAATCTGGGAATCTCGCCGGACTCTTGCCCATCCGGCTGCACCCGCCGCTTGCGGACGAAACGAGCCTCAAAAGAACAAGCCTCCCTTAACGGGTTCCCTCGTTGACAACCCCGAAGGAGCCACTCTCGGGTCGTGAACAGCCTGGGAGGGCCTCATTCCGAGACATCCCTCGCATGAAGGCACCCACGCCGTCGCCCGCCAACGACCCCATACCCCCACAAGCCCAAGGAGAAACCTGCCGTGCTCTCGCCTTCAGCGTGTAACCACTCTCTTGTCCCACCTCCCTTGTTCGCTCTTGACCCGACCATCGTGGAGCAAGTTGCGAAGATGCTTCAAGAAAAGGGCCGAGACTGGATTCAACTACGCACGCTATACATCGTGGACAAGTGTCGCACGCTATACAGAGCCGCTCCGGTCCTTGGGCTGGGAGGAGTCGCGCCCGTCCGCAACCGCATCCGGACGCTTGAGAAGAACTTGAACCTAGATCTTCTCATCACCGACGGTACAGGCAGCAGAATCACCCCGGAGGGCCGGGCCGTAATCGAACTAATTCGATCGGAGTTCGCAGATGATGCGTGAAGCGCCATCAAACGCCCACCGTGGGCGCTCGCTCATCGACCAGCTGATTTGGACCGCTAAAGTATGTGTAGGAAACGGAAGATTCTGGCGAGTAAGTGGACACCTTCGAGCTTGACCTTTCTGAGGGTCGTTCTCCCTCCTCGACCTGCGGCCATCGGGTTGCAGTCGTAGAGCGACGGTCATGCCAATCGTCGGTCTCTCGGGCCTGGAAAGCAGGATGCCGAGATCGGAGCGGTGACCCAAAAGACATTGTTGAGAAGGACGAGCTACGCTCGCTGACGAGTTGCCCGCGCCGGCAATTCGGAGGGGCCTTTGTCGCCCTCCGCGAGGACAGGCTGAGGGTCGAACCTTCAGGGAAGGGATGACACGACGGGAGTTGCGATCTTGGGCGTGCGAGGGCGCCGCCAGCGACTGATGACGAAGCGTTGGGCAACCTACCAGAGGTGTACGCATGGAGACAATCTTCCATGTACTGCTGACCGGTCTCGAATCCGCGGTGGCTGAAGTGTGCAAGTGGATCGCGCGGCTAGCAATTCGGCGGCATTTGAGACGTAAAGCCGCGCCAGAACTCCCGGCTCCTCGCCCCATGACGTTTGCGGAGGCAAACATACGCGACTTAATCGCCCGTCTGGACAAAATCCCTTAATCCGAAGGAGACGGTAACATGCTGAATGCATCATTTCAGCCATTTGCCCTGGCTTCCACGCTCGAAGTCACCCCTGCGACTGATTTTGCAAGCGACCCGGCCCAGACATCGTCCCTCGAATCCCAATGGAGGGGCTTGCAAAGCCTCAGCGACTCGTGGAAGAAACTCGAAGCTCGATCTAAACCCTGCAATCAGCCCATGACAGCCGCTCGCGAAAAGGTGATCAGGCTGCAAATCGCCTTGGCGTTCAGCGTGCTGAACACAAACCCGGCTCCTCACAGCCACGAAATCCTTCGCGCAGCGTTCAACCGCCGCGCATTCCAGGAGATCAGTTTCTACGTTTGCGGGCCAGATGGCTTGTGCTATGCCGTACTCAAACTCCGTCTCGATTCGGTCCTGCATCTTGAGGAACTCCGGGTTTCTCCGCAGGTGACCATACCGCTGGGATGGGAGGACGGAATCGCGCCGGATTGGCAGGCATTCGTCGACCAACTCGAGGACCTCGTTATCCAGTGGTTGGATTCCTACATTGCGGTTCGGTTGAAAGTGCGGCGGGAGTTGATGCCATCCACGCTGGAGTTGCCGACCGGCCCTCGGATCGTCTGGGCGGATGGCCCGACGCGAAGCGTAACCCGGCCCATCCGGCAGCTTAGAGAGCTCACAGCAGAGTACGCCCTTTCGGACGCCCTGCCGAATCCGCGCGCCGCTACATCCTAATTCCACTCGGTCGAATCCGATTTTTCTCAAAGGAGGCATGATCTCATGCGACTCTTCGAGCTCCTGCACGTATTCGTCGGCATCGCTGCGATTCTGCACGATCCGAACAAGTCGTTCGCAAGCCTGAACCAGGCATGTCGCCGCGCCCGACTGTCAGACGACAAGGTCCGCCGCGCGATCGCGGCTCTATCGCGGGAGGCCGGCGATCCTCTGGTAGAGGTGAAGAACCGACGATGGGGCTTAACCATGAAAGGAAGCATCGTTTATACCCAAGTCGAGCGAATGCTCGCGGCGTTCAGCGACAGTAGCGAAGCTGACTCCGTCGAGGTTCTGGAGGTCGCCATAGCCGACGGCGTCGATCCCGAGATCGTCGCCCAAGCCGCCAAAGCCTTCTTCCGCGAGTGGGGTAATTTCCCAATCACCCTACGCATTCAGCGGCTCGACTCAGATTCGTTGGCTGAATCCCTGCGCTCCGGCTCGATCGCTTTCGCGTTTGGTTGGGAGGGGGAAGAGGTTGGGGCCGGGTCGGCGGAGACGCTGGAGCCCGGCGCAAGATGGCATGTCGTCGTTCAGCAGTCCCACCCCTTGGCCAGACAAGAGGAGCCTGTCGAAGCCGTCTCGCTCGCCGAGGCTCGCATCTTCCTTACGCCTGGCTCCGACGTTCCTGCCCTGTCCTCGCTGTTTGCTGGATCATCGTCCGCGAGGGTACGGGTAGAGACGGCCGCCGAAGCGCGGGCGATGGTCGCGGCCGGTCTCGGCTTCAGTCTAGAGCTGGCGTTTGGCGACGCGACTGAAGGCGATCCGTCGTTCCGCAGGTTACCCCTAGAGGGCCTAGCTCCGCAGCGATTCTGCCTATATCTGCCGGCAAATAAGGACGAGATGTCGGAGCCGGCCAAGTTCCTGGCGTCGAGCTTCAGAGACGCGGTCCGGGATGCGGCCCTCCCGCCGATTCCCCCTATGCCCGAGCCGCAGGTCGAGGAAATCCCGCTGCCGGAACCCCTTGAGGCTTGAAAGGGGACTCGCCCGAACGGCAATGAACTCACCATTCGCTCGCCCTGACCCTACGCTCCAGAACCGACCGGAGGCATTCAAGGTGAACAACAACTCTCAGCCCCAGAAACCGAACCAGCTTGTTCAGAACACGCGGCTTGCAGGCGTCGCCGCGAAAGCCGGAAACGCAGAACAGCTAAGCGCCTGCGCTCAAGCGATCGGTCAGGCCGGTGGCTCAGCCAAAGGTTCGCTAAACAATTCATCGCTCGGGCAATTGTCGAAACCGCTCCCTCAACTGGCTCGCAGCGCGGGCAGTCAAGGGGACGCCCCACACCGGGCCATTTACAAAGATCGACCGCCGCAAGGCCACGGACGCTGAGTGTAAGCACCACAGTCGGAGACGCAACATGAACACCGATTTTGATTTCAGCCAGTTCACCGAGACGGAAACCACAAACCATCAGCCCGTAGTGGGCGATCCTCCACCATCGATGCGTATCTCTCCCCGGCCCAAGCAGGACCTCACCGGGACAGGGATCGGCGAGCGAGTGGCCTGGCAGGCGGCATGCGTCCTGCTGGTTCTTTTGCTCCTCAGGCTGTCCTTCTGCATCACGATCCCCATCGGGCTCGTCCTGCTTCTGCGACTGGTAGTGCGGCGAGCGACCACGAGCGAAGCCTACGGCTCTGCCCGCTTTGCAGAAACCTCGGACATCAAGGACGCCGATCTTCTCGGACCAAGCGGTCTGATACTCGGCCGGTCTCTTCCCGATCCTGCTCGACTCACCAAGGCGATCAAGCAACTTTTTACCGCCCCGTGGCGGGAGTCTCATTACGTCTGCCAGTACATGCGAGCTGCATGTCGCAGGCGCAATGAACCTGGAGACCCCCCGCTGATCAGACTTAATAAGTTCGTACATGGATTAGTATGTGCGCCCCCTGGAGCCGGCAAAGGCGTCGGATTTGTCCTGCCCAACTTGCTCGCCTACCCAGGATCGTGCCTGGTGATCGACCCGAAGGGCGAAAACTATCGCACGACTGCCAGAGTTCGGCGTCGGCAGTTCCGCAACCGCATTGTGAGGCTTGACCCGTTCGAGGTCTGCGGTCCGGGATCGCAGTTCAATCCTCTCGACTTCATCACGCCCTCTGTGCATCTAGTCGACCAATGTGCAGCATTAGCAGATTCGCTTGTTGTGCAGACGGGTCATGAGATGGACCCGCACTGGAACGAGTCTGCGAGGATTGCGATCTTGGCCGGAATCCTTTACGTGGTCGTCTATGCCGCTCCCCCCGATCGCACGCTGAATGCCGTAGCTGACATCATCACCGACCCCGATGGGTTTACTGGAATGGTCTCGATGATGCAGGACAAAACCGGCGAGCTTGCTTCCCTCTGCGTTGACCCGCATGCATACCGGCTGCTCCAGCGATATGGAAACGCTATGAGCAGTTGGCAGGATCGGGAGTTGTCGTCGATTCTTTCTAGCGTTGGAAGGCATCTGTCATGGCTTCATAGCCAACCAATCGAACAACATCTATCGGCAAGTTCTTTCGACCCTCGGGATCTGGTGCGAGGCGACATGACTGTTTACCTCGTCCTGCCCCCGAAATACCTGACGACGCATTCGCGATTGCTCAGACTTTGGGTCGCATCGATCTATGGCGCAGTCACGGATTGCGGACCGCAAGATGAGCGAGAAGTCTTGTTTCTTCTCGATGAGGCGGCCAGCCTCGGGCCAATGCCCAGTCTGTTCCAGGCCATCACCCTGGGACGCGGATATGGAATCCGCGCCTGGCTGATTCTGCAATCGCTCGGCCAACTAAAGACGCTCTTCCCAAAAGATGGAGAACACCAAACGATCGATGCGTCGATCGACCACAAGATCTTTTTCCGCACCCGGGATTATCCTACCTCAGAATCTCTGTCTAACTATCTCGGACAGGCGACAATCGAAGTCACTAGCTCGACGACGAGCCGGGGATCGTCGACTACAGGGAGTTTGATTGGGGCGATGGCAGGAGAGAAGGGCCACAACTATTCCCACTCGACGAACTCCGGGACCAGTCAAACGACGTCCGAAGTGGGCCGAAAACTTCTCTTGCCCGAGGAAATTCTGCAACTTCCCGCCGATGCGGTGATCATCTTGACTCCAGAGTCCCCCCCGATTCTAGCGAGATTGGTTCGTTACTACGAAACTCCGGAACTCGCCTCGGCTCTGCGGGAGATCCGGCGGACCAAATGATTTCGCCGCTCGGCAGAGATAGCGACGTCGCAACAGTACAACCGCCGCGACCCTTCAAGGGGTCAGGATCGCAGCGGACGCACAAGGCCCCTAAAGTGCAACCTTCGCGGAGAACGCAATGTTACGCCAGGAACGCCTCTGGATCTGGATCGCGGCCCTCGTCGCGGCCGGCATCGGTTGGAACATGCATCTCGTAGCCTGGGCCTGCGAGATCGATTATTTCGGCGCGGCGAGCTGGGCTTTCGGATCGGATGTCGCAGCAAAAACCGGCGCCCCCGTGATGAACCACATCTCCACCGCCTGTGCGCTGGGGTCGGCAGTCCTCATGGCTGCGGGGCTTCTCGCTGAAGCATCGAACTCTTGCCACACGGAACGCGAGGTCAATGTTCGCGCGTAGAGCAACCCCAGCCCGCCTATCAGCCCTCGGAGACCCATCCGAGGGCGTCGATAGCCGGAGCCGAGGGATAACTATTCACCTTTAAGCAAACTGATGATGGCTCGACGGCCGAGAGTAGCCATCCGGGAGGAACAAGCAATGCAACCGACTCGAAGCACGTTTCAGAAGGCAGCTTGGCTGGCAATCATCGCAAGCGTCTTTCAGGCAATGTCCTGGTGGATGCTCTCCGATGGGTGGACATTCGGACCAAAAGGAGCGGGAACGCAGGCACTTGCCGCGGTTTTCGGGCCGACCATACTTCCTGCGTTGATCTCAATCAAGCTGGAGTATGCCGTGCGGGCGATACTTCTCCTCGCTCTGGCCGTTCTTACGTTCGGCTCGCTGATCCCTGAGCCCACTCGGCGGTACGGAGTACCGCGATACTCGCCAAGCCCGATCGACGAGGCGGGAGAATTCAAGCTGTAGTTTGGTCAGGCGAGTAGGATCGGAATGCCATAGTCAGCGAGCATCTTGTCTGCGGTTGCCAGCGTCGCCCGCTCGACCATCGCCTGGGCGACCAACATCCGGTCGAACGGGTCTTTGTGGATGGGAGGGAGGCCCTTCACCGCCAAGGCATGGGCGGAGGAGAAAGATAGTTGGGTAAAGCGGGCCTCCTCAATGGCGGTTTCCCACGGCTTGTCAATGCCGAGCTTGCCCGAGAATTGCTTGATGACAATTTCCATGTAAGAGATAGCGGACACGTAAACATTCCGCATCGGATCTGCGATCGCCTGCCTGGTCGCCTCCGTCAGAATCTCCGGATTGTCAAGCCACCACAGGAGCACGTTCGTGTCGAGCAGTATGCTCATGGGACGGTCTTCGGCGGGAAATGATCCCCTTCGTAGAAGAGTCGTTCGAGTTCGGGATCTGGCGCATCGAAGTCAGGGGACATCCAAATCTGCCCCTTTAGTTGTCCCCCCTGCCTCGTGGGCGAGGGAAAATCGGGATTGGATTTGGTCTCAACGCGGCCGGGGACGGCCTCGCCTGGGATGGAGATTGCTGACATCGGAAGGAACAAGGAGAGCGGATTGGGAGACGCCTGAAAGCCGAAATGCCGGTAGAAAGCGGCCGCTCGGTCATCCGCGGCTTCAACATGAATTGCGCAGGAGCCGACTTCCTTCGCAATGCGGACCGCCCGGGTGATGGCATCCTTCAACAGCCGGGCACCGATGCCGGCATTCTGACATGACTGATCCACCGCTAATCTCGCCAACAGCACCACGGGGACGGGATGACGAGGGAGACGGCGCGAGGCTTCCGGCGAAAGATTCTTGGCCGAGATCGAGCCAGCAGCCAATGTGTAGTACCCGACGACGCGGCTGTCAGAGTGGTTTGCAACCACATAACTCCGTCCCAGCCCACGGCGTTCGTACTGGGTAATTTGGGTACGGATAAAGGCGTCAAGGGAGGCTATCCCGCAGGAGAAATCGGACCGCAAGTGGTTAGATCCGAGCGCCTCGATCCGCCACTCAGTCATTGCGATCGTCGGTCAGCAGTTTCTGGAGAGCCGGAGTTGGCGGCGGTGGGTTATCCAGGAGTTGGATGAACCAATCGCGTTCTTCATCGGAGAGAACCGTGGGAACCTCTTCGCGAAACAGGAGATCGTCGACAGGAACGGTCTTGGCCAGGCGAACTCGATATTCGGTATCGCTCACCTGTTCCACGAGTAATGTTGCATTAGCGAGCGCATTCGATAGCAGCACGCGACCTTTTGCGTCAGCAGTCCGAGTTTCTTGATGCATGAATACCTACACTATATTATATAAACAGTTTGATAATATAGTATTACATCAAAACTGTAAAGTGGGAAATTCCCATCTTGAATACTCGATACCGATACCCACATTTGTAGTAACATTGCATTTGTGATGAATAACGTCCTTTATATTACGTTAACCATATCGACCTGACGTCATAGGAGAAGTTGGTCGATCCACAGGCTACCGGTCGGAAAACCTGGAATCCGACCGGACGCCTCCAGCACGCCACCTCCGATGAATCCCACCCCGATCTCGCTCACTCCCGATTCCATCCCAGACATTCCTCCCGATCAGTTCGAACGTGTCCTGGCGCTCGTCGCGGCAATTGCCCAAACCATACCCGCGAAGAGTGAGCCGAAATATCTGACCGTCCATGATGCTGCCAGCTACTGCCGGGTCGCGGTGCAGACCATTTACAACAACCGCCGGTACATAGCGAGGATGCCAGGGGTCCGAAAACTCCTGTTCACTCGGGAATCGCTGGATGGTTGGCTGGAAACCCGGCGGAAAAAAGCGAAACAAAAAAAGTGTCGATAATATTAACGATTTCTTAGTAATTATGATATATAGTCAATCTTAGTCATTTATTCATGGATTTATACATATGCGATATATCTATCTGCCTATAATAATCTTTTTGGTATGTTTATTGGGAAGTGCAGCTCTGGCGCAGATAGTGCCGCCTAACCCGCCTATCCCAAGTTCACCGCCTATCCCTTCAAATGGGACTGCTCTTGACGCTCTCATTGGCGTCGCGGCCAGTTCCAGTTCAACGGGCAACGAAATCATCAGATGGACTGCCACTGGAGCTGATACAAGTTGGAGCTGTGTTCCCACATATACCCCTCCTGGCATACGCCTTGCTAATATGCCTACGTTCAGTTGCAATATAGTGTGTACGCAGTTAGGCACTACTAATAGTCAGACATTTTCATTCGATTCAAAGGATGCGGCCGATTGCGACTCGCTCGGGAGAATTAATTCAAAGAATGAATGGAAAAATCTCCAAAACGCACTGTGCCCTCCCGTTGCAATGGCCAATGGCAAGACCTGCGGAATAACTTCCAATACAATTAGCGTAGTCAAAGGTTCTGCACAGTAGTTTATATATATTATATAGATTAGTTAAATAATATTATTTTGTTGCATTTTGACGCAGATTAACTGCAATCAGTAAATTACTCGATAAAAGCAAAATCACCAGCAATGCACAAACGTCAGAAACTATAGCGTCCACTCATCTCGCTCATTTTCGATCCGCCCCTGGCGCTTTCCAAACCCCGGCCCTAGAATTCATTCTGGGACATAGTTCGGAGGTTTTCCGGAGGAGTAGCTCATGGCCCGTCTCGCGAGATACCATTTTATCCTACCCGACCACACTCGAGTTGGGTACTCGTTAAAACTCCGCGGCGACATCTACCGGGTTCAATTTCCCGACCCAGATGATGACAGAAAGCATCGGGAAGCATCGACCGGCTGCAGAACCGAGGCGGACGCGCACATCCAATCGGCGAAAATCGTCCTCAAGGCGTTCACACCGCATCTTGCTCCTGACCCGAAACGGGTCGGATGGGAGGAAGTCGTCTCGGAACTTTCGAAGTCCACTGATCTTCGCGAGCGAAGCCTCGAAGTTTACACCTCGGCGATAAGCATTCTTCGTTCTCTCGTGGAAACCAAGGGGCCTGGAGACATAACTGTCGAAGTCGCCAAGCGGTTTCGCCGACTGTACGCCTCGACCGGGTTCACGCGGTCGAAGAAGGAAGGCGCGAAGGAGTATCCGAGGGCGGCAAAGACGGTCGAGAACGGCCTCCGCCGGCTGTCCGGCCTCTGGAGCCATCTGAAGGACATGGGCTACGCGAAAGAGAATCCCTGGGAGGACATTCCGCGACCGCAGGTTCCCAAGAAGACTCCCGTCATCCCCTCCGACGATGACGTTGCGAACTTCTTCAAGTGGCTTGACGCGAAATTCCCCGGATGGGAACTCCCCAAACTCTTCGTCGAAGTGAAGGCCCTGTCCGGTTGCCGATTGAACGACCTCTGCCAGGTGCGTTCCGACCAACTCGACGCGAAGGCCATGACCCTTACCATCCGCCCCGAGCATGACAAAACGCACCGCGAGCGGGTTATTCCTCTGCCAGCGGACCTCTCGGCACGACTGGAGGTGACGAAGGGCAAGACTTACCTCTGGGAGCGGTACAACCTTGACGCCAAGACGTATCGCAAGGGAACCAAAAGCAAGGACGAGTTTTCTCCGGAATATTTCTACAACGCGATAAAAAGCTTGTTCCGAGATTTCGGGAAGACCGGAGGAAAACTGCGATCACACGGCCTCCGGAAGCGGGCGATCACACTCACTACGCTCGCCACACAAAGCGTCGATGCGACGGCCCAGGCGATCGGGATCGACCCTCAGACCGCACGCAAATACTACCTGGACGCTTCGAAGGCATTCTCCGGGTCGGAACTGCTAAAGCAGATGGCGGATGTGCTGAGGCTTAAGAAGCCAGAGCAGCCAACACCGGAGAAGGGGGAGTAAGAAAGCCAATCACCGCAACCCGCTCCGAGGTTGTCGAGATGCAGTCTGGCCCAGGGATCAGTTAATGAGATACGAATCGTTCATCTCGGGGTTCGGCTTGAGGTCAGCGTGCTGGTAGGAAACTCCTCCGTGTGCGTCGGTCTTCTCCGCTGCGGAGCGACGAAGCTTGTTCACCTCATCGCACTGTTCTGGTGAGAGGTAAAACTCGTGCTTCTCGAACCAATTCATCGCTTTGAGCAGGTCTCGCTGGTCACACGGATTCAGATCAGCGAATGTTCGGACCTCAGCGATGGCATCGAGTATCGCGATCCGTCGTATCTGCGGACGCAGCTCGGGGAATACCGACACCATTCCGTCCTCGGATTTCACAAGGATCATACATTGCTGTCGCTCGTGGACGTATCGCACGGCCGAGTTGTACCGGGCACCGCGAGACGGGCTGCACTTCGCATTGGCTAGCCCATCAAGAATCACCCCGATCGCATGGCAGTTCCCCTCCAGATCGACTAGGACAGCGCCGTCAATCGCGGTGACCAATGGGAGCATCCGCTGGTCGAGCCGAACCGGCTTCACCTGGGTGCCCTGGTTGGAGAGGCGCTCAGCCTCTTCGGCGGCCACAGCGGTGATTACCAGCATGCAACCGTGGGACTGCGCCGCCGCACCCTTCGCGAGCGAGAACAGACGCTGTGCGCCGTCGGGCGACAGATTCGGGAAGACGCGAGGGAGATCGGTCCGAAAGCGATCTTGGGGAAAGCCTTGCAACCGGAGGTGTGGCTGTCCGTACCGTACCGACATCAGCGGCTGGCCGGCGTGCCGCAACTCCCAGGAGAACTGACGGAGGAAGCGGACGACAAACAGATCCTCGCGCGTAGGGTCGTACGTGTCGAGCTGACGCCCAAGGCCGTAGATCTGGTAGGAGTCGCAGAGCAGCGACAGCTCGCGGCCCGTCAGCTGGAGCAGCTTCCGCACGGCCCCATAGTCGTGCAAGTTGACCGGTGACACGAACATGAGATCAGTTTCGATGTCCGGGTGTCCCGGCTTCGCGAGGACGAGCCCACCGACTCCCTCTTTGCCCTCGTAGCGAAGGGTGGAGATGTTCGTGCAGGCCATGTCAAGGCCGTGGGTACCCAAGAAGTTGCCGCCCGCGTGGGCGGGTGTGTACATCAGGCTTCTCGCGGCTCGTCGGAGTACCTGATCCTTGTCGGCGGTTGTGACGAAACTCGACCCCGGCTCCGGCTTGGTCATGTGCTCGGCCACAGCCTCTAAAAATGCATCGACGACGCATTCGAGGAATGATCGCATGAGGCGAAGACGCTGGCTCGGCCGATCCTCCGTGAATTCTTTTTGGAGACGGTAGTATGCTTCGTACGCTGCCCGCGGCAGTTGAAGAACGGCGACCACGAGGTAGCCAGCGACAGTGGTGGGCCACGAGCAGAACGTCAGGAACTCCTCCGAGCCGGGGTGATTCGTGACGACCTCCCGAATGGCCTTCATGATTGCATTTCGCCGAATGCCCTCCTGACGCTGCCCCTCGGAGCGCTCGTCGGTGTAGATGACCCCCTGGCGCGGGTCAGACTGTTCCAGCCGTTCTGCCACATCCTTCACGCCCATGAACGCTGCGTGCTTTAACGTTTCGTCCTGGGACACGACGCAGGCGGGGTAGTGCTTGGGCAGGTCTGAATCAAGAATCCCGACGAGGAATAACTGTGGGCTGAGCGCGGGGTCCAGCGACTCGAAAATCTGCTTCGCCTCGACATACGCGGCGATTTGGAAGTTCTCCTCAAATCCCCACATGTAGTAAGTGCGGTCCGCCATCGCTGACCTCGGCGCGAATCGGTGCCTGATGAGCAATCAGGGCCTGTTTGTACACCAGTTCAGGTATCGTGTCCAGGCGCAGCGGGAATGCGAACCGCCCCAGAATCCTCGATTTGATCCTGGGGCGGCGGGAATTCTGGGGCGATTCTGGGGCGGTTGGAGTTAGATCAGAATGGGGCTTGTTGCGTAAGTGTTTGTTATTTAAGGGTTTCTGAAGTACACCCAGCAGGAGTCGAACCTGCAACCTTCGGTTCCGTAGACCGATGCTCTATCCAGTTGAGCTATGGGTGCAAATGAGCCAAAACTCTACAAAACCAGGACTATATCCCAAAACTGTCCCCAGCGGAGATCGGTTCAGACTCTAAGATTTTAGTCGATTTCGAGATTTTTGGAAGGGCTTTGGGGGACAATTCGGGGACAACCCTCCCGATCAACTCGAATTCCCCGATCTGATCCCATCAAGGGGAGTTTCCCATGAGCAAGCACAGCGAGTCGAGTAGCGTCGCCGGGAGGTGGTAGCCGCAGTCCGGGGTGGTCAGTCGTTGCGTCCGGTGGCCTAGCAATTCGGCGTCTGAGTAGCCACCATTTCTTAACTTGGACTCCACCAACTGTGGGGAGGGCCACTGACATCACCCTTGAGGTTGAATCCATCGACCTCATGATCTTCACCAGTGCAAGGTGGGTGGCCTTCACTGGTTTCAGGCACATGTGAGGGATCACACCCCTCGAAAATAGATTCTCCGCCGCCAGTTGACTCCCTCGCCAAATTCCACTCCCGGCCGTTCAATAGTAGGATGAAGCTCAAGCAGCAGCCCGAGGATTTCCACGTCACGGAACTGACGGAGGTCGTTCCCGGCGATGTCGGAGACTATGCCCTCTTCCGTCTCGACAAAACCGGTTGGACGACACCAGATGCGCTCCAGGTCGTCCGCACTCGCTGGCAACTGGACGGGAGGCGGATCAGTTTCGGAGGGCTCAAGGACCGTCATGCGGTGACGGCACAATACTTCACCATTTTCCGCGGTCCCAAGCGAAACCTCACTCACGAGCGTGTGACCGTGACATACCTCGGGCAACGACCCGAGCCATTCACCGCAGCCGAGATCCGAGGGAACCGGTTTGCTATCACGATACGGTCGCTCTCGACCGAACAGATCCAAGTGGCGGAAGAGGCACTCGGTCAGGTCGATCGCGTTGGGCTACCCAACTACTTTGACGACCAGCGGTTTGGATCGGTCGGGGAGGGGAAAGAATTCATAGCCCGGGAGATGGTGTTCGGACGATTTGAACGTGCGTTGTGGCTGGCGCTTGCCGCCCCGTATGAGTTTGATAGGGCCGACGCCAGGCGGGAAAAGCAACTACTCCGGGACCGTTGGGGAGACTGGGCGAGACTCAAGAACGCAATCCCAAAAGGCCATGCCCGGATTCTGGTGGACTATCTGGTCACTCACCCGACCGACTTCAAGGGGGCGGTTGCCCGGCTCAGGCCAGACCTTCAGGGGCTGTACCTCGCAGCCTACCAGAGCTCGCTCTGGAATCGAATGCTCGCCTTGTGGTTATACCGTACGGTGGGGGCTGGCCAGCTCGCAGTGGTGGACCTGAAACTCGGTCGTGTCCCAGTGCCAGTGGGGGTGCCGCCCGAAAAGCAAGCAGAGTGGGCTGGTCTGTCGCTTCCACTCCCGTCTGCTCGTCTCAAGTCTGAACCGGCCGGTTGGTGGGGAGGTCTTCTCGACGATGTTCTCCGGGAGGAGGGACTGACGCTTCCGGAATTGAAGATCAAGGGGTTGCAACGGCCGTTTTTCTCAAAAGGGGATCGACCCGGATCTGTCCGACCAACCGGGCTCACATTCGCCGCAGAGGTGGACGATCGGCACCCTGGGTGTCAAAAGATGGTGTTAAAATTCGACCTGTCCCGTGGGAGCTATGCCACCATCCTGGTCAAACGGATCACGTCGGTTTCGGCACCGCTATGGGAACGTTCGACTCGCGATTGAAATGGGTGCAGATCAGGGGGCTTGGGTCACTGTTTCTTGCCTTTTACAAGGTCTCGGAACGTCTCACAAATGATCGGAGCAGCCTCTGGGCCGACACTGTTCCCTTCGCCGTACTGAGGTTTCTTGAGCCCGTAGCAGTAGGGCGGTTTCTCGTCCCACTGGCGCTTGGGAATCAGGTATCCGATCTCGTCATTCCCGAGCCCGACAATCATCCGGTACTTCCCACCGGTCATCTGCGGATAGATTGCGGGTTCGATCGGAGCGTCCGGGAAGTCAGCTCCTGGGTCGGGTGGATTTTGCACCTTACCGAGAACTAACTCCGGGTAGATCTCGCCGGGAATAACCGCGATTTCCAGATCGACCAGATCCAGGTACCCGACCTCGGTCTTCAATGCGACAGGCTTGGAGACGTCTTTGGTTTGGACAAACTCTTTGGGTGTTGAGTTCCCTGCCCACTCATAGAGCGGTCGTTGGAGGGTGCCAAACTGCCAGCCCAGACGGTACAAGTGATTGTCAACCGGGATGAGGATCTCCCGGGTGCGGATCGCCAGTGGGGAAACGGTCACTGGCTTCTTGCCTGCGAGAGCTTTCTCGGCCAATTTGCCGACGAGTGTTCCGTATTGCTGGGACTTCTCAAACGTGCCGTCTGCCAACTCCTTTCCATCTTCCCCACGCACCGAGAGATGGAGTGTGGTCATGAGCCCACCGACCGTACCGGTGAGATATACGATCGGACAGTTCCGTTTTTCCTTCAAATATTTTACTGTGTAATGGATAAAATCGGCGGTAAGTGCGGTGTTCTTACTGTCGAGAACTTCTGGGTGACAATTCCACTGAACAATCACCCCGAGAGGCTGACTCGGCTGGTCCGCGGATGAGAACTCCACGGCGACCAACTCATCGTGCTTCACAACCGGCTGGCGTGAGTCGCGGATCAGTTCGGGAGCGGTGGCCGTTCCGATGGATGTGGCCCCGACCCGCTTCCGGCCAGTGTCCGCCTTCCTGACTGCCTCGACACAACCGTCCTCAAGTCGTTTCATGTAAGCAGGATCAGTGCCGGCAAGCAGTGGGTTTGGACCCCATAGCCCCAGTGTGTCCGGACCCTCGTGGTTGTGTGTTGCCGAGACGAGGACATAATCGAATCCGGGCAACTGCTTCCGAATCGTCTCCACGTTCGAGAGGAACAAGCCGACGACATCAACAGAGACGATCGCAATTGCGGTGGCTTTGTTGCCAGTGTCGCCCCGGAGTACGATTGCCCGGGCCATGATTGGGTCGTGGATCCGAGTGGCTTTACGGTTCTGTCCGAATCCGGCCATGTAGACCGGACCCTTCTCCAGTGTTGGGGTCACATCGACCTCCGAGAAACCGACTTCCACCCCGGCGCTCGCTGGGCGTGGAGGGAGAAATACAGCGAGCAACATGGCGACAGCAAAAACCCGCATGGGATGTTCTCGGGAGAGAAGGGCTGAGTATTATTCACACTCTCGCATATAACGGATGCTCTCGCGTGCGATCGTATCTGGATCGGGAGAGTAATCGAAAACCTCGACCGACACCCACCCGGTGTAGTGGATCTCCTGAAGCGCCCGGAAAATCGGGCGGAAATCGGTGTCCCCGAACCCGGGGCCGCGCCGGTTTGGGTCGTTCGCGTGGAAGTGATGGATGTCACGGGCGTTGGCTCGGATCACTTCTGGAGCAGGGTCGACTTCAGCCGACATCGCCTTCACGTCCAGATGCAACCGCACGAATGGATGGGCCAGCCGTCGGATCAACGCGACTGCCTCGGCTGCCGTATTCAGGAAGTTCGTTTCCGCTGGTGTTAACGGTTCCAGGCAGAGAGTCACTCGGGACTCTTCGAGCGCTCCGAGGCAATGCGAGAGCGTGTCCGCGGCCCACTCCTCTCCAGTCGGGTGAGAGCACCCGTCCGGGAGGTTGCGCTGGAGAGGTGACCCCAACACCAAGAGGTTACCCCCGAGGTCGGCTGCTGCCCGCGCGAGGTCAGCGAGATACCCACCGGTCCGCCGCTGGACATCCCGATCTGGCGAGGTCAGGTGGAAGCCGTTCGTTTTCGCGAGAAGCCAATGGAGACCGATAATCTGCACCCCGGCAGCCTCAGCTTGCGAGCGGAGTTCGACTCGTCGCGCTGGGGTCACATCAGCGATCAGCGGGCCAAGAGTGAATGGTGCCAGCTCAAGTCCGCTATACCCCAACTCTGCCACCCGGGCACACACCCGGGCGTGTTCCCACCCCTCAAAGGTCTCGTTACAGATGGCATACTTCATTTGTAGGTGTTGAGTATTGTCGGAGTTAGTGTTTAGTGTTTAGTGTTGAGTATTGTCGGAGTTAGTGTTTAGTGTTTAGTGTTTAGTGTTTAGTGTTTAGTCGATTGGTAAATGACTCACAGGCCAGGCGGCAGCGCATCCGTGTTTTCGCCCCGAATGGGCGGGGGATAATAGCCCAGGATGGAGTCGGTCTCCGGCGGAACGCTGGGATCCCCACGAAACACGAAACACTAAACACCAAACACTAAACACCAAACACTAACGAGTTAAGGCAGGGTCAGCGAATGGCGAGTATTGAGTTGGAGGTCGATGACACTCAATTTGACTGACTCCTGACCTGTCGTCGCACGGTAGAACTCGGCTGGGCTGGGAGTTGGTGTGCCGTTCACATGAGTGATCAACCATCGAGTATTCTCCCCGAGGGCTTTGAACTTCGTGAACGCTGGTGAGGCGGGAAGCAGCTCGCGGACTGCAACCCCTGGCGGTATCCCCACCCCACTACTTTGATTGTGAATGAGAACCGTCCCGTAGTCGACACGCAGGCCAAACACCGCGGCTGGCCGCACGGAGGCGATGAAGGGGGTGTCACCGCGGTATTTCCCCAGTGTCACTTCGATGGGTGGCAGGGGGTCGGTGTCGGGCTCCTTGTACACTTCAAGCCGAATCTTGCTCCCTGCGAGTGCTGACCCAGCGTGGAGAAGCAGATCCTCGTATGTTTTGACCGGGTGACCATTGATCCGGGTGATCATATATGTTGTCCGCTCGTCGGCGACAAGCCCTCCAGCCGCGGCTGGACCCTGAGGGGTGATCGTGACGATGATCCCACGACCCCCTCTCTCCTCCCCAGGTGCGACAATCACGCCGAGGAAGCCATATTCCACTTCCTCACCGCGACGGAGAACCTCGACAATCCGCTTGATGTTGGAATCGAATGGGAGGGCATGACCGGGTCCGTTCTCGCCGCCGTCAATACCCGCGATCGTCGTTGTGAGCCCGATCAACTCTCCGTTGAGGTTCAAGAGTGGAAGCCCACTGCACCCGAAGTCGAGGCGAGCGTTATGACGAATCACTGGGGCATAGTGGTAAACACTATGGTGGATCGGTATGGGTGCACCCCCCCATACTCGGATTCGGGGACTAGTCTTTCTGTCGAAGCCGAGAATACTTCCGAGGCCCCCACCGCGCGGTCCGATTTCCGCCTGGCCTGCGGCAGCGCTCGGAAGCAGGACGACGAGCTTGCCTTTGAAGACTGTTGCCTTCTCGGTGAGTGTGTCCGACAGTCGGACCTCCCCGAACGTGATCGGTACAAGCCCGGGCGGAGGAGTGAGGAGGCGAAGGACGGCCAGGTCGCTGCGGGCGTCGGCTGCCTGGATGTCCGCGTAAGATCCTTGCCCTCCGTGCAAGTGGACAAAGATTTTCACCGCTCCGTCGATCGTGTGGTAGTTCGTGAGGATCAATCCCTTGGAGTCGATCACGACTCCACCAGCAAATCCGTGGTCGGGCATGCTCCGAGGGTCGGAGAGGTCGAGATCGAGCGCCAGGTCCGTCTTCCCGGGTTCCTCCTTGAGGAACTCCTTGGGGTCGAACCCACCGAGGCGGCCAGGGGTGTCCGTGGGTTGAATAGTCTTCGGATATTTGTCACTCCGAGAAACCACGACCCAAGCCACTGAAGGGCCAGTCGTTTCGTGAACGGCTTTGAGTTTCTGTTGGATCGCTTCGAGCAACTCGTTGGTGGTCGGTTCGACGGATGGGGTGGATCCAATGGTTCCGACGATCAGTCCGAGGGCTACGATTCCGGCACGGGTTGTCATGGCCAGCCCCGCTGGGAAAGTCAGGCAGAGGAATGTTCACGTTCTACCCGGCGAGAAGCCAAAAAGCCAGGGAGCCGATCGCAACCGGCATCCGGCGGGGAAGGGTCAGTCTCCCTTCACGGCCCGAACGAATGCCTCGAAATTCGCCACCGGTGTCGCTTTGTCGACCCCGTGGTTCAGGTTTACAATATGGCGTTGCCTGCCCCCAGCCCGAACGCACGCACGGGTTGCCTCGGCGACTTGCTCCGGGCTCCCGGTCCGGAGGATTTTCTCATCGACATTCCCCTGAAAAACGAGTTGTGGGTAGTCGCGGCGAGCGGCTGCCAGGTCATGCCGGGTGCCGAGGCTAACGACCTCTGCACCGCTGCTGGCCATCCTGTCCAGATAAGGGCCTTCCTTCACGAACAGAATGCGCGGCACTCCGGTTACCTCACTCAAAATCGCGCGGTGGTAGGGCTGAACCCAGGTATCATACTCACCCGGATCGAGCATTCCGGCCCACGAATCGAACAACTGATAGATCTCGGCCCCGTCGGCGATGAGAGTTCGGAGGAACCCGATCGTTGCCACCGAGAGCTTCTCCAACAAGCCACCCCACACAGTTGGTTGCTCCGCTGCGAACCGTCGAGTGGCGGCCACATCTTTCCCGGTCCCGATACAGTAAGTCGCCACGGTGAACGGTGCTCCGGCGAATGCGATCACCGGGAGTGTACCGCGGAGTTCATTCTTGACGGCCTGGAGCAACAGTCGGATATGCTGGTAGGAGTCGGGATGGGGTTCGGCCGAGAGTCTTTCGAGATCAACGTGGGTGCGGATTGGGCGATCGGGGACGGGTCCGGCCCCGACCTTGAGTTCGAATGGCAGCCCCATCGCGACAGGGAGGGTCGTGATGTCGTAGAAGAGGATGATCCCATCGACACCAAATCGCCGCGGGCCGAGGGAAACGCGGGCTGACCGTTCCACGTCCTCGGAAAATGCATAAAACGACTGCCCCGCCCGGACGGTGTTAAACTCGGGATCCCAGCGTCCCGCCTGTCGCATGGCCCACACAGGTGGGCGCTCGATAACTTCTCCGCGTGCTGCACGGACGAGCAGATGGTTGATCGGAGTCGGGAAGGGGGGCATCGAACACCGTGACGTTAGGGCGAGCGGCAGATCGAGAATACTACCCGTCATGGATAGCCGGGCCGCNNCGCCCTCCGTGGCGGCCCGGCAGGGGCAAGTCCCAATGAGCTTTCTACTGTCGATCGCCTCAGCGACTCGCAGAAGAAAGAATCCCCATTCAAGGGAACAGCGATTGGGAGTTCCAACGCAGGGCGTCCCGCTCATGCTCCACCCACCGCCGGATTGGGGAGAGGTTTCCTCCCAAGATACAGAGTTGCGATTCCGAAGGTGAATGGCACGTAGCGAACATCAGCGAGTCCATGTTCTCGGAGGCGGCTTGCGAGGGCATCATAGTCTGGGAATCGCAGGACGCTCTCTGGCAGGTACGAATAGGCATTCTCCCGGTTCCGGGAGAGGATTTGCCCGATCCGTGGCAAGACGTGCCGGAAATAAAACGTGTAGAACCGGCCAATGATTCGGTTCCGAGGGCGAGAGAATTCGAGGATCGCCACTCGCCCGCCTGCTTTCGTCACGCGCACAATCTCGGCCAGTCCACGGTCTGTATCGGTGACGTTTCTCAGGCCAAATGCCACGGTCACCAGTTGGAACGCATCGTCCGGGAATGGCAGCGCCTGGGCATCTGCCTCAACGAACCGGATACCGGCCCCAGCCGCCTTCTGGGTTGCTCTCACGAGCATCTCGTGGCAGAAATCGACCCCCACCACTGGCACCTGCCCCCCGGCAACCCGAGAGTAAGTCAGCGCCAGATCGCCCGTCCCAGTACACAAGTCGAGAATGGGAGCGGAATCAGCCGGATCGAGTGGGGCAAGTCGGGCCGTTTTCGACCGCCACCCCCTGTCGATATTCAGGCTCAGCGCATGGTTCAGGAAGTCGTACCACGGGGCAATTTCGCCGAACATCCTGCGAATCCGGACTTCCCGTTTATCGAGGAGATGCGATGAAGACACGGTTCAGCTCTGGTAACGATGATGGACGGCCTGCCGTCCTCGGTTTATAACCTCAACCGGGAACCGGCTCACAACACAACCCCTCCGACCGAGAACGCCCGATGCTGGAGTCGAACACCTTCGTGGTGAGGGAACACGTGAAGTTTCTCACCTCGACGGACACATACGATATCCTCGATGCAGCATCAGGAGAGCTCCTTGGCACCGCACAAGAGCATGTCGGAGGGGTGGTCCGGCTGCTTCGCTGGTTCATCAGTAAGCACATTATGCCGACCCGGGTTGAGGTGCGGGAGAAACCCGATGACGCCCTCGTGTTCACCGTTCGCCGCGGCGGGTACATCTTCCGGTCCAGGGTGGAGGTACACGATGCCCAGGGGGTACTCGTCGGATACTTCAAGAGCAAGGTGTTGACTATCAGCGGTGGGTTCACGATCTACGACAACACGGATCGCCACTTCGCCGACATCAAGGGCAAACTGTTCGGGTTCAACTACCGGTTCCTCACACCGGACGGGAAAGTCGAGATGGGCCGGGTGGCCAAAAAACTCTCCGCCGGTGCAATCCTGAAAGAGCTTTTCACCTCGGCCGATACCTATGCGGTCGAGGTCAGCCCGGATCTGACCGATGAGCCGATGGCCAAGATGCTGATCCTGGCGGCAGCGCTGGCCATCGACATGATCTACAAAGAAGAGTCCCGGACTGTCGACATCCCGGGCCTGGGTGACTAACAAGGGGCGACCATGCTAACACTAGAAGGCTGCCGCGAACGACGGCGACGGTTCCTTGAACGCCTCGGGCCGACCGGTCCGGTTCTCCTCGCCGACCCGACGCACCTGCGGTATTTTGCAAACTTTTACGTCGACCCGATTAGCCACGGGGCGGAGTTCGGCGGCCTCCTGCTGATTCAGCCGGACGGGCATTCCACCCTCTTCCACGACAATCGCCTCCCGAAAACGGTGGAAGCCGCTCATGTCGACGAGCGGAAGCCGGTGGTGTGGTACACCGGCCAGGCCCCCGGGCAAGGGCCGCGCGGGCTCATCTTGCGCACGGCCGCGCTGGTGGCCGGAACAGATGGACGCATTCACGACGCCCTCACCGATGACCTTGCCCCGACCGTGTACGCGATCACCGGGGACTTGCGTCGACGAAAAGACCCGGACGAAGTCGAACTCCTCCGAACGTGTATGCACGCGACCGACGTTGGGCACGCCTGGGCTCGGGCGAACGTGCGAGCCGGAATGACCGAGTTGGAAGTCTACGCCGGGATGGCTGGAGCGGTGTACGCAGCGATCGGGCGGTGGGCGATCGTGTATGGCGACTTCACGGTCTCACCGGGCAGCGCCAAGCGAGGCGGATCGCCAACCCCGCACATTCTCCAGGCCGGGGAGACTCTGATCCTCGACTACTCCGTCGTGCTTCAAGGGTATCGCAGCGATTTCACCAACACCCTGGTCGTCGGGGGTGCGCCGTCCCCCCAGCAGCAAAACCTTTTCGGACTTTGTGCGATGGCGATGGCAGCCGGGGAGAGTGTTCTGAAAGCCGATGTCGCCTGTCAGGCCGTCTATGATGCTGTCCGCGGTGTCTTTGATGCGGCTGGTGTCGGCGACAAGTTCCCGCACCACGCTGGCCACGGTCTCGGACTGGCACACCCCGAGGCCCCCTTCCTGGTCCGTCATTCGACCGAGACGCTCGTCGCCGGGGACGTGGTCACGCTCGAACCCGGGCTGTACGTGGACAATGTCGGTGGGGTTCGGATCGAGCACAACTACCTGATCACCGAGACCGGTTACGAACGGCTTAGCAATCACGTGATTTCGTTGACATGATCTCCTGGCAGTGTGGAAGCCTGCCCTATTTTCCTGATACAGGAACCCGCAAAGGCTGTCCCATGCCAGGAATAAGAATCGGTCTAACGGGAGGGCGAGGCTCCTGCCGAGCCTGAGGGTGGTACGGCTCGGCAGGCGCCTCGCCCTCCCATTTATACATTTAATCGTCTCTCCGTAGATGCGATAACCTCAGCGAGTTTCTGTATGAATCGATCTCCTGATCATTTGATTTGCGTAATCGTCACATCCTTGAAGTGAATCTCGGTCCCCTCGGCCTGGAGGGCGATCCGCCCCTTGGTCAAATTGCACCCCTTTCCCTCGTTCACCTTTCGCCCGTTGACGTGTACGGTGATGTCGGCTCCCCGACACGTGATCTCGTACTCGTTCCACTCGCCAAATGGCTTTTCGACCGGAGTGTCTTTCGGATCTCGCCAGATGTGCCGGGCCGTCTTGTCGTCGGCATCCCGACGAGCGGGGTCGACGGTGAGCTTCACCTCGGCGGCGGTCTGGAGCCAGAGATCCCCGGCCCGACCGGATCGTAACTGGGCCTCCAGGCACACCGGCCAGACCCTGTCTCCCGGCTGGCAGTGGAGGAGGACACCGCTGTTTCCGGCCTTGAGTTCGGCGGGATACCTCCACTTCACCTTCAACATGTAGTTTGCGTATTCCTTCTCCGTAGCGAGGTAGCCGGTTGGCTTTCCTGTGCATTGGAGGACGCCGTCGGTGATCGACCACGACTCCTTGGGCTCGATTGCCGTCGTGGGACCATCCTTCATCGCTCGGCCAAAGGCCTTCCAGCCGGAAAAGTCCTTCCCATTGAACAGCAAAGTGGCTCCGCCTGGGTCGTCGGCAACGGCTCCCGGAATGGCCATGATCCAGGAACCCAGGACGACAGCCGAGAGGCGGAGCAACGTGTTCATGTGGCAATCCGGAGAAGAGTGGGGTCAGCCGAATAGCTTCGTCACGGGGCTCCCGGTGACGATCCGCTGCGGGCGGGCGGTGAGATCTTCGTAGTGGGTCTCGGCCGGGATGCCGAGGGCATGAAAGAGGGTGGCCGCGAGATCGCCGGGGGTGACGGGGTCAGCCTGGGGGTACGCTGCGATTCGGTCCGACCGACCGTAGACCGCGCCGCCCGTGACACCTGCCCCGGCGAGAACCACGGAGTAGCATCTGGCCCAGTGTTTCCGGCCGGGCGAACTCCCCACGAAGTTTTTTTCGATAGCGACGAGCGGAGCCCGGCCAAACTCACCCATCACGCACACCAGTGTCTCACCCAGGAGCCCCTTCGCGGACAAATCTTCAACCAGCGAAGAGACGCTGTGGTCGAACCGGGGGAGGAGGTGGTCTTTGAGTGACACGAAGATATCGTTGTGGGTATCCCAACCGTATTCGTCCGTGTCGTCCGGGTGGTCGTCCTGGCCGCGGATGCCGTGGTTGAAGAAGACCGTGACCCACGGAACCCCCGCCTCGACCAACCGCCGGGCAGTCAAGCACGCCTGCCCCGACCGGTCCAGCCCATACCGTTGGCGGAGTTTCGGCGGCTCGCGCTCGAGGTCGAATGCGGCCCGGACATGCGGATCATTGATGAGATCGTATGCCTCCCGTGCAAGAGTGACCTTGTCGGCCGCGGACGGGAGTCGGTGATCGATCCTCGACGCGAGTTCGAGCGCGTCGACCAGTCCGCGCCGGGACAACAGCCGATCAGCCGAGACATCTGCTGGCCGTTGAAGTCCTTCGAGGAGGTGATCTCTATGGGTCACATTCCCGACCTCGAAGGGTTCGTAGGACCGGCCGAGGAACCCACCGAACTGGCCAGGGGCGATTTCTATTGGGGCAAGTAACGGGCCGTTCACGTGAACGGCTGTGTGGGGAAAGCGACGCGCGGGACGGACCCGTTTGAGCACGGCTCCGAGGGCGGGGAAATCGGTTGGTCGTGGGGGCGGGTTGGACGATTTTCGTGGGTGGAATTGGCCGGTCAGGGCCAGGTAGCAGGCCGAGCCGTGATCGAGATCGTCGTGAGTCATCGACCGAATAATCGCGTAGCGGCTGGCAAGCTTTGCCAGCTCCGGGAGGTGTTCGCAAATGCGCAGACCAGGAATCGTCGTGGGAATGGACCGGAAGACGCCGCGGATCTCCTCCGGGGCGGTCGGCTTCGGATCCCAGGTGTCGAGCTGGCTCTGCCCACCGCTGGTGAACACAACGATGACAGATTTCGCCTGGCCGAACCCAGCCCCACGCTGGGTTGCTGAGTCCGCAGATGCATAAACCCCGGGCAGTGTCATGCCCAAAGTGGCTGGCACCCCGAGACGGAGCCAGTCTCGCCGGGTTGGAAGCCCTCTTCGAGATTTGAGGTGTGTCAACTTCTGGGGCATGGGGATCGTGGTGAGTGCGTGGCTTCTCGCTCCTATTGTACACGACTTGGATCAAGTGTCCTGCACTCTCGAACGCGAGTTTGGGGACACATCGGGGAGGAGGGGGCGATATCATTCCCGACTTCCTCCAGGAACACCCGGCCAGGGGACGACGGCGACCATGTGACAACTCTGCACTCAACCCCCCAGACAGCCTTCACCCAAGGGACTGTCTATCGAGGTCATGGCTTTCCCAGTTTGTTGAAACCTCCCCTTCGGTCAGGGAGGCCAGAGAGGCCGAGGCGTGGTCAAACCTGATGAAACGAAGCGTCACACCGTCGTCCCACGCGTGAGTGACCTCACGAGCCGGAAGTCGAAGCAACGGGCCAGAACGGTGCATGCGTCTCGGCTGGTCCGCCTCTTCGTGTGCTGTGACTCAACGTCCTCCACCAGGCCCAATCCCGGCTGTAGACCCCTCTACCGAGAGACTATCGGCATGGCCTGCGATGGTATCCTGGCAGAGAGGGTTGCCTGCCGGTGGGGATCGAAGGACGAGGAACCGGGGGGAGATCAGGCTGTGGCATGAGTTCGGGCGATGGGAGTAGGGAACAACGCCTGAAGGACTCGCCCGGGAGCACCTTGGCACTCCCCGAATGCGGTTTTCATCAGCACCGATTTGGGTGGGATGTCGTACTCCACAAACGCCTTTTTCTCGGCTCGGAGTTGCAAGACCGTGTCCAAGTTCCCGCTCTCCGCGCCGGGTGCGATGCCCACGGCTCCCCGTGGGCATCGCACCCGGTGTCTACTACCTTATCGCAACTTGTTTACTCATAGAGGGTTATACACCGCCTCCTGAGATGTGGGTAATGGATAGCGGAGGACCGTGGGAACGAGAGGGCATGTGTTAAGCAATGTCTGACTCCTGGCCGTGGAAAGTTTGAGCTGATAGATGAACCCGCTAAGGCAGTCGCATCTACGGAAAAGACGGTCAGACATGCAAATGGGAGGGCGAGGCTCCTGCCGAGCCGCATCACTCACGCTCGGCAGGAGCCTCGCCCTCCCGTTAGATCGATGCTTGCTGCTGGAATGCGACAGCCTCAGCGGGTTCCTCTATGAGGGGTCAGCGGAGTTCCGGCGGTAACGAAATATCCGGGAGTCCGATCATCCAGGCCGGGGGCCTTGAAGACCCTGGCGGGAGTGACAGGGAAGAGTGGGAGGCTAAAGAGTTGGGATCTACGGCTGTCGAAGGAGTCGGTGTGGGGTGTCCTGCTGAATCCACCAACCGCGCGAGTGGCGGTTCCGCGGTCATGTGCAACTCGGGTGGCGGTGCGGTCGTGAGGATGACTCGCAAAGCGAGCGGGGACACGACGACAGGGGCTGCTTGAGGTTCGAGAGGGGCCGGTTGTCGATCAGACGGGTGGTCCGAGCCAGGAAATCGGCTCACCACTGTCCCGGGGGGTAGATTGATTCCGACGCTCGTGGGTTTGGAGGCGGTTGGTTGTGAGACCACTGGCGCTGAGGACGGTATGACTGGGGGTGGCTTCGCACCGGTGAGCGAGACGCTTGGGGTCACCACGACTGGGACAGGGTCGCTCACCAACGGACGCGGGACGACTGGTTTTGCGAATGGCGGCTCGGGGGTGGAGCCGGGAAACGCCTCCCCGCCCACGCTCCGATACCCGGCCAGGTAATATTCCCAAAGAGCCTGGTGAGCGGCATCCCGGACGGCAGGCGAGGAGTCATCCTCGGCCGCTGTTTCAAGCGCGATCCCCGCCAGCGGGAACACCATCTTGAATTGCCCGATCACCTCCGCCGCGTCGGCACGAACCTGCGGTGATTGGTCGCGCTGGAGAGCAGCGACCAGCGCCGGGATCACCTCTCCCTGGGTCCGCGGGTCGGCGTCCTTGAGCTCGGCAACCGCAGCGCGGCGTTTCTTCTCCTCAGTCTCTGTCCGGAGTGTCTCGGCCAACTGTTTCACACGGGCGTCGGATTTTCCTTTCCGGTCGAAAGCCCCACCCCCTGCCATTGGTGTCATAATGACCAGAGCCGCGAGGAGGGGCAAAATCCAACGGGTGGCGCTCACAGAGGTGCTCCCATTCCGGCTCCCGGCAACCACCCTTGTCCCCCATCAAGGAGTGGGAAGTTTACCACGGACCCCTCATTAAGATCGGCCTTTTCCCGGTTTGGTCGTCGCCAAACCTGCGGCGTTCGCAGTCCCCTCGGTCTACCAGAGTAGTGAAGTCGATCGATCCCGCAGAGACAGTGCGATGGGCATCGCCGATGCCACATGACGAATCGTTCCAGAGTGAGTGATTGGCCGGAAGTGGCACCAAAACAGCCCCAACCGCGGGCGTCTGGATGTCCCAAGTAGAAGTCAGGAGATGCTTACGGATGTCCCGACGCACCGGGAACGAGTGTCCCCGGTGCGGTTGGTGGGGCAGGAGCGCTAGAAGGAAGTGGGTACTCCTCGACTCGCGGCGGTGCGCTGCGGGGTCGTTTCTCCTCGTGTCGGCAGCCGACGAACAGGAGTAGCGCGACGAAGGTTGCCAGCCGCGTGCTGTCTCCAAAACGGGTCATTTGAAGCCACTCGTGGTGAGCGGACCGCCCATCTTACCGTTGTTCTGGTTGTTGAGGAGTGATTTGTCGTCACCCTTGGCTGGCGGAGCGCGATACTCTGCGGAGGGTGGTTCGTTGTAACGTGTCTCATCAGGCGGGAGGACACAGGTCTCCTTCTGCTTGTATTTGATTCCGTATTTGTCGTGGTGGCACCCGACGAGTACCACCACGGCGGCGGTCAAACCCGCCAGGAATAACGCCTTGCCCCGCATGGCGAGCCCCAGCATTCGTGCCCGGCTAAAAGATGAGAACGCCCCCCAGGTATACCGGGGGACATCGTAAACGCAAGCCAGAGTTACGGGATCGGGGCACTCAAGCACCCTGGGTGTCTCTCCCGTTTTGGAACCAATGGATGCCAAAATCGGGAGATGGGCAGGATGGGATATGGAGGAAAGTGTGGTGGGGACGGTGATGATTTGGAGCCAGCTATCGTGTTGGCTACGGGATGTTCTATCAAGACTTCCGGATTGCCAATTGGAGGAGTCGTCACGGCCAGCGCACGCGAAATCCCTTTGGATTCTCAGGGGTTCGTGCAGTTGGACTGGGGAAAAATGCCGCAAAAACGGGCCATCGCCTTACGGATCTACGAAGATCTGGCGATTTAATATGCGGCTCCTCCTGGAGGGGGCTCGTGTGGGGCCGGTTCCGAGGAGGCGTCACGAAAGTTTCTGCCTCGTTTTGTCATCAATTTCTCGATCACACGCTTAAGACGATCGGGCAGTGGATACCTCTCCCACCAACGAATGAGCCTGAAGTCCATCCGCTCACGAATAATTTCCGTCATTCTGACGTATCCAACAAATCCACTTATGATCAAGCCGATCGCCATTAGCCATTTCACTAATCCATTGGGTAAATTAGTGCCTAAAATTGGCAGATCACCAGCTGGAAAAGATTGATTATATATCGAACCAATCAGTGTAATCAATCCGATTATAAAGAGGCTTCGAAATAGACATCGTTCAGCTAGTATTTTTAGATAAACAATTCTTGGGATAGATGACCGCCCGTCAAGCTTCTCCCACACCGCTTGGTCGCTCCAGGTCTGACCAAGCCATAGATCAAGGTCGATCCAAAAATATTTGAGAAATGAAGTGATGGCAGATCCGAGTACGTCCATGAGTAATCCGGCAAAATACGCTGAAATCAGCCATGCAAAGACAGTTATTACCTCCTTATCCTCCCTGCCGCTTAGAGGCGGAACGGTTGTGTACAGCCAGCAAAACAGAATGCCTGGAATGATTCGGGCCAACAGATCGAAATGAAATTCAGGCACGAGTTGGGATAATTTTTCAGTTGGATCATGATCAGACATGGCGAGACCATTCTCTTTTGTAATTGATAATCTGCTAATCTTGTGAGTCAAATCGAACCTTTTTCAACCGACGAAACAACACTCGATTCAAACCACTTAATGCCGAACGGGCGTCCAAAACTCTGGTTCGTCGTCTCTCGCGATCAACCTGGCTCAGCGAACGAGCCCCACGATTGCGCGGTTCCCCACAGGCCCATCCTGAGGATGGCGTGACCTTGCGTCAGCGCGGTTCCGTCGCCCTCAAATCGCTGACAATCCGTCCTGTCAACGTCACTTGTCATCGGTCATTGAACCTATCCTGGCCAGCAAGGGAAGGTGGTTGACTCATGCATCGTCACCCTGCTGGCATTTTCGTGGAGTGCGACCACCGCCGTCAACCTATTTCCCGCGAAAAAATGCGATCTGGACGTCGTCTGCGTCATCGACCGTAGGCAAGACCGGCTTTCGGCTGACCCGATGCCTGACCCCTGAATGTGCGATCAGCGATCGTGACGGGGTGATCTGGGGATTCCCGGGGACATCCGGGTGAAGGAAATGAGTAAATGCGTCCGCATCTCGGGCGATGTGGGCAGGTGTGCCCCGAAGCCCCGCAAGCGGGGCCATCGGGCGTGTTCGCGAGGGATCAGCCGAGGAACTTGACCGCAACGAGACCGAGGACAGCCAGGACCGATACGACGGCCACGACGAGCAGTAGCCCCGAACTCTTCTGCGGAAGCGGTTCGGAGGCATCGGTGCCGAATGGGTTCGACGGGACGACGCTTGCCTTGGTCCCGTTCGGGGTCTCCTCAGCCTGCGCGGAGACTGTTTCAAATGCGATTTGAGGCTGACGGTCTGGAAGCCCCGGCCGGTGGCCAGACCCGTTGCCGAACTGGGTGGGTGGGGGCGTTCGCGGCGAAATCGCAGCCGACGGCCCGAACGGATTCGATGCACCGGTGGGTCCGAAGGGGTTAGCTGGCGGACGGGCGGTCGCTGTGGCATGGGTCTCGACCCGGCTGCCAGCGCTAGCGCGGGCGGTCGTTGCAGCTGCCTCCGGGGCCAGGGTTTCGACGGCCACTTCCGGCGATTCTTCAACGATCCCCTCGTTCGCTGCGGGACTGAGTTGGGGCATCTCGTCGGTCGATGGGAGGGTCACCGACATCGGCACCCACACATCCATCTCGGCCACCACCTGGGCGGGAGTCTGGTAGCGAGCCTTGGGATCCTTGGCCATCATGCGCACCAGGACCGCAGCCATGCCCTCCGGCACATCCGGGCGGATCTGTCGGATCAGGGTCGGATCCTTGGTCCGGTGCCACAGGAGTTTTTGAGACACGGTTCCGGTTGGGAACGGTGGATGACCGGCGAGGAGGAAGTAGAACGTCGCTCCGAGGCCGTAGATATCTGCCCGGATATCGACCGAGTGACTGTTGGCGACCTGCTCCGGGGCCACGTAATCAGCTGTGCCGAGCACGATCTTATCGTCATACTTGACGGTCAGTTGATCGGTGTGATCCCGGAAAAATCGAGCCAGGCCCATGTCCAGGATGCGGGCGGTGCCCTTGCGGTCAATGAGTACGTTGCCGGGCTTGATGTCCCGGTGGATGATGCCGTTGCGGAAGGCGTGATCGAGCCCGGCTGCGACCTGTCGGATATAGCTGGCAGCACGTCCCAGATCCATCGGCCCGAACTTCTTGACCACATCGAGAAGGTTCGACCCGTCCACGTAATCCATGACGATAAAGTGCAGGTTCCCGTCCTGGTCGATGTCGTGGGTACGGACGATGTTCGGGTGCTGAAGGCCGCCAGCCGCGCGGGCCTCGCGGTAGAACCGGCCGAGAGCCGCGGGCTGCTCGGCCTTGGCTGGGGGGAGCACCTTGACCGCGACCCGCCGTCGCATGAACATATGTTCGCAGAGGAACACCTGCCCCATCCCGCCGACCCCAACCCGTTCAAGCAGCTTGTACTTCCCGATGGTGAAGCCCCGCCACTTTCCCAGAAGGAACTGCTCGGATTGGAAGTAGGTGAGAACTCCGTCCCGGACCATATCGTCGGCGAACTCACGTGGGTCGGTCGGCAACCCGCGGGAGAACTCCCGCCGCTGGAGGTACGTGGAGAGCTTCTGCTCGTCCACCATCCCGCTTTTACGGATCAACTGGACCAACTCTTCGACAGAGGATGGTACGGACATCGTTCACCGTGGCGGGCTAAGGGTCGCGTCCATTGTGCTCTCACCCCGGAAGCAACCGTTCGGGTGAGAGCATGAAATCCCGCCCGAATGGTAGAACAGGTTCAGGCCCCACGCAAACCGCCCGCCCAGCTTTCCCTATCCCATTGGGGATACGCTCTCTCCCAGCCGGAGTCCGCCCTGGTCGCAACCCTGGCACGGGTCGCCCACACGGCAAACTGGCGGTTCGGTGGGTGACGCCTCACGGAATCTTGCACGGCCGGATATAATTTCTGGCACCCCGGCAGGTTTTGCACAAATGTCTGCCGCGAGCGGACGAATACTCCCCGGGGGACGGGTTCGGCTCGGACCGCCAACCCCGATTCCGAGGGCGACTACCATGAAATTCACCTATCGCTCCGGCCAACGACCTCTGGACGGGTTCACCATCAAGCGGGGGGTCGGGCAGGGCGGGTTCGGGGAGGTCTACTTCGCCGTCAGCGATGCCGGCAAGGAAGTCGCTCTGAAGTTACTTCACCGAAGCCCCGATGCCGAACTTCGCGGGATCGCCCACTGCCTCAACTTGAAACACCCAAACCTGGTCCACCTGTATGACTTGCGTACCGACGAACATGGTGCCAAGTGGGTGGTGATGGAGTATGTCTTCGGCGAGTCCCTGGCCCAGTGGATTAACCGCTATCCGACCGGGTTGCCGACCGAACTTGTCCGGGAGTGGTTTGGGGCGATTGCCCGCGGGGTCAGTTATTTGCACGAGCAGGGGGTCGTCCACCGAGACCTCAAACCGGGCAATGTCTTCGTCGAACATGGGCAACTGAAGATTGGGGACTACGGGCTGTCTCGTCGCATCAGCATGAGCCAGGGCGGAGAATTGACCCAGGGGGTCGGGACTCCGTACTACATGGCCCCCGAGATCAAAAGCGGGAATTACACCCAGTCGGTCGACATCTATGCACTCGGGGTGATGCTGTACGAAA
Organism: Gemmataceae bacterium; assembly: GCA_003136315.1. Taxonomy (GTDB): domain Bacteria; phylum Planctomycetota; class Planctomycetia; order Gemmatales; family Gemmataceae; genus Urbifossiella. Next base: position 69,208 of record PLDW01000337.1, read on the forward strand.
TGCTCACCGGGCACCCGCCGTTTGCCGGTGAGACAGCCCTCGAAGTGATGATGAAACACATGACCGATCAGCCGGACCTGTCAAAGGTTCCGGCAGAGTTCGGGGTGGTCATCGAGCGTGCCCTGGACAAGAACCCGGTCACCCGGTTCGCGACCGTCCGGGAGTTCCTTCGGGCTTTGGAGGCGGGTGGGATCGCTCCACCCGCACCGACCGTTGCGGCAGCGCCGATGCCGGCCTCGACCCGGCCGCCCGACCCCGCGCCGCTACCCCTGCCGCGGGCAGTCCCAGTTGGGCTGGCCGCCAGTGTCCCATCACCCGGTGCGAAGTACGCTTCCGGCCCGATCCCTCGGGGTTTTCGTGAACGGCTGACCCAACTTGCGGGGTCGTTTGTGGTCATCCCGATTGTGGCCGCGCTGTGTACCGCTCCGTGGGCCTTGTTTGGGTCAGTCGACTCGTGGTCGTTGCTCGGTCGGCTCCTGCTGCTCTCGACTGCCATGAGTTGGGCGGTATTGGCGGTTGCACGACCGCCCCGCAATGGCTCAGCGAATACCTGGGGCCGGCGGTTTCACTTGTTGCTCGTGGGCCTCGCAGTCGGGGCTCTCGCATTCTGGTTGGATGGGTGGGTGGTGCCACGTGGGGGAACCGCTACCGACACAAGCCGGGATCTGGTGGTCGGGAACTGGGCCAGGGTCCAGCCAGAGACCTTCTCGACCATGATGCGCTACCTGTTCTATTTCGGCCTCGCTGCGGCCGCCTGCCCCTGGTGGGCGATGACCGACCGAAAGCGACGCGAACGGTTTCGGTTCTCCCGGGTTGTCGTGGCCGGTTTTGCGGGGTCAATGTTGCTGTTTTTGTGGCCGTGGGAGTCTGCATCGGCGGCTCTTGGTGTCGCCCCAATCGTGATCGCGGCGGTCTGCGTGCAGGTTGCCAGTCCGTGGTCGCAACCTGTACTGACGGCTGCCTCACGGGTCGTTGCCCGCCCCGTGAAGGCACGCCGCCACCAGCCTCGCTATGCGGTCTGAACCGTGGAACAACTGGAGAAGAGGGTTCACACCATGTCCCACCACACCGAATCGGCCCCCCGTAGGACGCACTGCGGCTGGCTTCCCGTCGCGGTCATCGGCTTGGCCCTGGCTGTCGCCGGAGCGGGTGGGTGCAAGCGTGCCACTCTGGAGGCCGGGGGCGCGAACACATCCAAGGCTAAAGAAGCCCGCAAACAGGCCGAGGTGTACGCTGCGGAAGCGGTTCAGGGAGCGGTCGCGGCCGAGGTCGATGCGCACCCGGAGATGGCGAAGAAAAAGGGAGGGGGGTGGCTCGCAGGGCTCAACCCTTTCAGGAAGTCGCCGGCACCCGTCTCAGCTCCGCCACCTCAGATCGTTCAGGCCGCCCCTCAATCCCCGACTGTCCCCGTCTTGACCCCGATCACTCCGGCCGCTCCTCCCACCCCGCCGAAGCCAACGCCGCCCTCACGCCCGGTCATCGCCCTGCGTCAGGCTACCTCGACCACGCGACCAAGCGGGGCGGTCGTCATCCGGGAGCGGGTGGTGAGCGATATCCCTTACCCGACCGAGGCCGAAGCTGAGAAGGCCACTCTGGAACAGGCCGGAGAGCAGATCTCCCAGAAACTTCGGGAGCTGGACCCCCCGATCGAGTACCGGCCATCGGCGGCGGTTGTCAAGAACGATTACCTCCGCGCAGACACCCGAGTCGTCCGCTCGCCGACTGAGCGGGAGAAAGAGCTGATCATCAGTTCCGGCTACCACCCGGACCGGATCTATGTGGAATACACGGTGGAGATCACCGCCGACCAGATCCGGGAACTGCGGATTCAGGAGCGTGTGGGGTCTGCCCTGCGGCTGTTCGGAGCCGTCATGGCCATCGCACTTGCAGGGTTCCTGTTTCTCCGCCTGGACGAGTGGTCCAAGGGCTACCTGACGAGCTGGCTCGCGGTCATCGCCGTCGCCCTGGTTGGTGGGGCCGGTATTGCTCTGATACTTGTGTGATGGCAAGGATGGACCCTGGTAAGTTTAAAGTCTAAGGTTTAAACAGTTTAAAGTTGAAGAGGCTTGGTGTTGTCGCCAGCCTGTTTCTTGGCTCTCTGTCTTCAACTTTAAACTCTGAACTGCTTAAACTTGAAACTTGAAAGAGATTGTGGCGGTCTGGCGTGGGCAAGTCCCAAAGGCAGGTAAGCTTTCTTCTGCCGCGCGCCTTATGCGTCCTCTTCTCACCCTGACCCCAACTGCCGATGTCTACCGAATCCGACCGGCTCCTGATCCAGCGCATCCGGGAGAACCCGAAGAAGAGTCGTCCCTACGACGATGCCTGGAGTGAGCTGTTTCGACGCTATTCTGGACGGCTGACAGCGTATGTCCGCAGGCGGTTGCGCGACCACACCTCCGTCGATGACGTGGTCCAGGAGACGTTTATCGGGTTTGTGAACAGCCTGACACACTACGACGAGCGGCGAGACCTGCAGACCTGGCTTTTCACCATTGCCTCCCACAAGGTGACTGACCACCTCCGACGAACCGGTCGTCGTCCGTTTCAGGGTGGGGCCGATGGGGATGAGGAGACCCTGGCCCGCTCTCCCGATGATCGCCAGCGAGGCGCCTCCAGTCTCGCCCGGAGTTCCGAGAGGCGGGAAAAAGAGGAGAGCGCACTCGGAAGGGCACTGCTGATGATGGTGCAGGAGTGGAAAAGCAAGGGCGACTACGGCAGTGTCATGACCCTGGAACTGCTCTTCGTCAAGGGGTGGGGCAACAAGGACGTGGCAGCCCGGCTGGGGGTCTCCGAACAGCAGGTGGCCAATACCAAATTTCAGGCCAAGAAGCGACTGCACGAATTCATGTGCGATGCCAAACTCTCACCCGATGTCTTCCCGGAACTCCGCCAGGAGTAGTTGGCGGTCAACGGTCCGTCGTGAAGCCCCAACTCGTGCCATGCCGTGATCATTCATCGAGCCGCAGACTGCATCCAGGTCATCCCACAGACCACGAACCACGGACCATCGACAAGGGACTGCGGACCACGAACCATTTGACCAGAGCCCATCTCGGTGCTAGCCGTAGAGGTGAGTGGGACTTGCGTCCCTCCCTCTCGAACCTGGGAATCCGGTCGGAGGTCGCGCCGACCCGAGTTGATTCATGCCCACCCTGAATGCTAGCCCCCTCGCCGTCGTTGTCCCGAGTCAAACTCGTCGGCGGATCTGGAAACACCCCGAACTCACCTCGCATTCCCTGGTTGTGCTAACATTCGACCGACTTCATCTTGCACCACTGGCTGGCGCACCGAAGTCGGAGACGTTGGCGGCCATTGATGCCGGTGCGGACCTGGACGACCTGTTGGGTCCACTCGCCACTGTCGTCGAGCTGGCGTCCGTCCGCCGGGTGAAGTTGGATCTTCATGCGAACACACTGATCCTGGAGTACGTCGGAACCGGTATTGGGACTCGACGGGTGAAAGTCGTGTTCGCGTCCCCCGAGGCAGCCGATGCTTGCTTCACCAAAACCTGGCGGCGACTGGGTGATGGGCTCCAACTCCTCCCCTACAAGCACAATTTCTGGACACTCGCCCGAGCCCCCTTGACGCTCCTTGGGGGGGTCTTGATCGCGACGGCAATCCTCACCTTGCTCCTGAGCATCTTCGAGGACTTCGCCGCCGCCCGGGCGGCGGGCGCGGTCAGCATTCCCGCAGTGGGTGACCTGGGGAGTCCTGGGCGGATTCCCAAATCTCCACTCGAAGTTCTCCTGGGGTGGTTGGATTGGAGGGTGGTCTGTGGGGTGGGTGGGGTGGCCGCGGCGGCCCTTCAGGTGTGGCTCTACCGCCGCGTGACGCAACCCCCGGCCGCGCTGGAGGTGGTGCGAACTTGACGGTGAATGGTTTCAACCAGTGGATTCCGATCGAATGCACCGGCCAACGCGCGTTGGCCGGTTGCGGGTGTGGAGGGCACGATGCGACGAGAAGACTGTCTCGAACTGCTGAACCGGATTCCTGTGGCGGAACACGCTCAGGTCAACCTGATATTGCACAACCGGATGCTGCTCACGATCGACGTGATCATCCGGATGGAGCCAGCGTATCTGGTCTTCCGGGGACGAGAGGGCGGATCGACGGACGAAGGCCGGGGGTTCTTCGTTCCGTATGAGGAGATCTCCTACGTCCGGCTCGAACGAGTGGTCAAAATCTCGGAAATCCGGCGGATGTTTGGGGAAACGGGCGTTGTGGACGAAGAGGACGTGTTCGGTGTGAATGCGGTCGCATCCGACAAGTTAAGGGCCGAGCCGAAATCCGCAGGGGTGGACACCCAGACCCCACCACCTGGTGCCTCTCCGCTGGCCTCCCAGGATCCGGCAGCCATCGCCAAACAGAACCTACTCGACCGTATCCGGGCGGCCCGGGCGAATGTCGCCGGGACGACCGGGAAAATTGGGGGCGGGAAAGGCTAACCGGTGGCGGCAGCCTGAACGAAGCAAAGACGGCCGCAGCGGCGAGTACCCTTGCCGGATGTACTAAGGACGAGCGGAAAGAACCTAACCCCCCCAACCCCCCTTCCCTGATCCAGGAACCCGCAGAGGCTGTCTCATTCTCGNNGACAGCCTCAACGGGTTCCTGGAGGAGAAGGAAGGGGGAGCCGGAGGGCGGTTTGACTCTCCTGTGCCTCCCAGTCGAGGGGTTTGTCCGGTCGTCCGAATTGTTTGATCCTTGATCCTCGAGCCCTGGCTGCGATCTCTCTCACGTGTAGCGGCTACTGATGTATTGCGGGTCGAAGAACGCTGGCAGGTGGCGGTCGATCTGCATCAACCCATCCGGGGTGGTATCGATGGCGTCCTCTCCGACCGTCAGCCAGCCCTCGTTCTGGAGCTTGTCGAGCGCTGAGCGGAACACCACGCGGATGTCTATCCCGTACTTCTGGAGGAAGTGATCGAGATCGAGGTGGCCGGTCTTCAGATTCAGCACAACCTCGCGGACGAGTCGGTCCCGCGGTGTGGTCGGGAACGCCCGGCCGAGCGGAAGTTCGTTGCGGTCGAGTTTCTCGATGTAGGCTTCCCAGGTGTCGACATTCTGGATGTGGACGCCGTTGACGTGGCCGAATGACGCCACGCCCGTGCCGAACATGTCGGCACCCCGCCAGAGCGCCTCGCGGTACACGAAACGAGTCTTCGCCTTGCTCTTCACCACGGTAGTCGCGCTGGAGACCTCGTACCCCGCCTTCTCCAACTCATCGAACGCATACCGGACCCACGCCCGTTTGGTCGGCCAGTCGGCGATCAACAGCCCCGGCTCGTCCTGGCCGAGCACTTTGAGTTCCTTCGAGAACACGGTGTTGTAAGGCAATTCCATCTGATAAATGGTGACGCAATCGGGGGAGAGTTCGATCGTTTTCGCGATACATCGCTTCCAGTTGTCCCAGTCCTCGCCGACCATCCCGGCAATGAGGTCGAGGTTGATCTGGGGGAACCCGAGATCCCTGGCCCATCCGAATGCCCGGTAGATTTCCTCTTCCAGGTGTGCCCGACCGTTGTACTGGAGGATCTCCGCCTTGAAGTTCTCGACTCCGAGGCTGAGCCGGGTCACGCCCTGGGCACGGAGGGTTTCGAGTTTGTGCTTTTGGAGGGTGCCTGGTTCGCACTCGAAGGTCACCTCTCGGGCCTGGTCCCAGGGCATGATCTGCCGCAGCCGCGTCATCAATCCGTCAAGCTGGGAGGCGCTGAGATACGATGGGGTTCCGCCACCGAAATAAACGTAATCGAGGGACCGACCGCCCACGCACCCGCGCTGAGACAGGAGTTCGACTTCCTTGGTGATCGCATCCAGGTAGGTCTCGATGTCCCGGGCGTTTTTGTCGGTGTAGACCCGGAAGTAGCAGAACTTGCACCGCTTGCGGCAAAAGGGGATGTGGAGGTAAAGCCCGAGTGGAACCCCGGGCTGAGGCGACCGGTCGAGAGCAGCCTCAGCCTCTGGCAAGTGGGTGGCATTCCAGAAAGAGAACTGTGGGTAGTTGGCGATGAAATAATTACCCAGACCGGTCTTTTCCTGGTCGGTAGCGGTAATGGCCATCGGGAAACTCGCGGCGAGTCGGGCGGGAGGTACGGCGGGTGGACTCGGGTGGATACCGCCATCGTATGCTTGGCTTACACCGGCGGGAGACCTCGGACTGCCCCCCTCTTCATGTGCCGAGCACTCCCATTATGCCGATGTTTGTTCCTGCTGATGAGACAGTCTCAGCGGCTTTCCTGTATCAGACGAATCACTGTCGCCGAATCGGGGAGGTCGTGCAGTCGCCGGCCGGCTGGCTTGAGAGGTGTGAGCCCCGCCTCATACAGGAACCCGCAGNNCCTCAACGGGTTCCTGTATCAGAAGAATACCCGAGTTTGCTCGCTTGGTGTTGAGCGGTTACTTCTTGTTGCCCGTTTCGGACAGTTCCATTTTCAATTCCATCTTCATTCCTGCAACCGAGGTGTTCATTTCCATCTTGCCCATCCCCATCGGGATTTTGCTGGAAAGCCAAACCTTGATGTCCCCATCAAATGCCTGGCCCATCACGTTCGCCTTGATCTTGTAAGTCGACCAATCGCAATCGTACTCTTTGCCAAGTACTGTCAGTTTCTCCTTCCCTTCCTTACCCTTCACGATCTTGGCATCGGTGCCTGGTGGAAGGCCGTTCAAGCTTGCGGGGTCGTAGGGCTTGGTGAGGTCAA
>PLDW01000147.1 GCA_003136315.1 Gemmataceae bacterium
CCTTCACGGGCGGGCAAGCCGCCCGTGGCACCCGATCCCACCGGGATTTTCTCTCACCAATTGCCTAATGTGCAAGGGCGAAGGGACATGGGGAACGGTGAATGCTCACGCAGTCAAGGCGCAGGAGCAGGAATCGGTCTAACGCGAGGGCGAGGCTCCTGCCGGGCGAGAGTGGTGCAGCTCGGCAGGAGCCTCGCCCTCCCATATATCCGTCCAATCATCTTTCCGTAGATGGGACAGACTCGGCGGATTCCTGGATCAGTATCCCGCTGCTTTCCCATCGATCCGACGGTCGGCCGCTCCCAGGTAAAGCCCATTCTTCGGGTCAATACGGATCGAGTGGGCATCGCCCTGACGGTGGGACGTGACGGTGTGGCCCATTGCCCGAAGTTTCGTCACCAAATCGGGATGCTCTCGCACCCCCTCGAATCGGATCGCGTCCGGAAACCACTGATGGTGCATCCGCGGCGAATCGACCGCTTCCTGCACTGGCATGTCGAAGTCGATCACATTGACCACGACGCACAACACCGTGTTGGTGATCGTCCGCCCCCCTGGGCTTCCCGTCACCAGAACTGGCTTACCCGTTTTGAACACCAGTGTCGGGGTCATCGAACTGAGCATCCGCTTCCCGGGAGCAAGCCGGTTCGGCTTCGTCCCGATTTGCCCTGATCGTGTCGTCAGCCCGGGTTTTGGGTTGAAGTCGGTCATCTCGTTGTTGAGGATGTACCCGGCTCCACGAACGACCACACGGTTGCCGTAGGAGTTCTCCAGGGTGTAGGTGTTACTGACCGCCATACCGGCCTGGTCGATCACGGAGAAGTGGGTGGTGCTGTCGCCTTCCTTGTCCAGCGTGATCTCCGGGGCGAGGGTGTCGCTGGGTGTTGCTTTCTTGGGGTCGATCCCGCTCGCAAGGGTTTTCGCGTAGGCTTTCGTGGTGAGGTGGTCCGGAATCGTGATAAAGTCCGGGTCACCCAGATACCGGGCTCGGTCGCAGTAAGCCCGCTTCATCGACTCGGCCATCAGGTGCGATACCTCCGGCGACCACCGGCCGAGTGCTTTCAGGTTAAAGTTTTCGAGGGTGTTGAGCATTTCGGCGAGTACCACTCCACCCCCGCTTGGGGGTGGTGGGCCGTATACATCATATCCCCGATAGGTGGTGTGGATCGGCTTCCTTTCCATCGCACGATATGCGACAAGGTCGGCCTTGGCGATCAACCCGTTGCCCGCCGTCATCTCCTTCGCGAGTAAGTCGGCAGGCGCGCCGGTGTAGAACGCCTCCGGACCGGTCTCGGCGATCACGCGGAGAGTCCGGCCGAGGTCGGGCAGGACAAGCGTGTCGCCGACCTGCCACTTTCCGCCGTCCGGTTTTCCGTAGACGCGACGGAACTCGGCGTTGGTCGTCTTCGGATCGGCCAGAACTCGGTTCAAGCTCGCTGCGAGCGGCCCGTTGACAATGAACCCTTTCTCAGCCAGAGTCACAGCCGGGGACACAACTTCCTTCCAGGGTCGCTTGCCGAAGCGCTGGTGAGCCAGGGCCAGCCCGCGAACGGTGCCGGGGACACCAGCGGCCTTGTGGTCGAGGTGGGTGATCTTGCCATCCGCGAAGAGGTCGACGGTGGCGGTGGCCGGTGCCGTCTCACGATACTCGAAACAGGTCGGCTCCGCCCCGGGGGGGCCGACCATCATGAACCCGCCCCCCCCGATGTTCCCGGCCTCGGGCCACGTGACTGCCAGGGCAAAACCAACTGCCACTGCCGCATCAACCGCGTTCCCACCTGCCTTCAGAGTCGCAACGCCTACCTCTGCTGCCGGCGGGGAGACGCACACCACCATCCCATTCTTCGACTCAACCGGCATTCGGGCCGGCGGTTGCGCCACAGATGGGACGACGAACACAGGGACGAGCAGGAGCGGAAACGCGAGGTATTTCATGTCGTGGTATCCGTGCAGGTATCCCCGAATGTAATGGCAAAGCCCACCCGATCCAAGGGTGGGCTTGATCGCGTGGGGTCGGGAGCAACCTCACCCGGCCCGGAGTGCGACGGAATCCTTCACTCCGAGATTCTCGTAAATGTGCCGCGTCGCGTCGGATTTGTTCAAGGTATAGAAGTGAATCCCACGGACGCTGTGGTGCAGGAGATCCCGACACTGTTCGGTCGCCCAACTGGTCCCGACACGGGCGACTGCCTCATCATCTGTACAGCGCCCGACCGCCCGGAGAAGCTTTGCTGGAATCCTTGCCCCAAGAGCCATTTCGGCCATCCGGACCATTCCAGATTTGCTATTGATCGGCATGATCCCGGCCACGATTGGCACCCGGATTCCGGCCAGTTCGCACCGTTCGCGGAAGTCGTAAAAGTCGTGGTTGTCGAAGAACAGTTGGGTACAGATGTAGTCTGCCCCGGCGTCCACCTTTTTCTTCAGAAAATCCATCTCCTTGAGCCGATTCGGGCAGCCCGGGTGACCCTCCGGGAACCCTGCGACCCCGATCCCGAACCCGCGGCGATCCGGAATGTTCGCCCTGGACCGAATGAACAGCACCAACTCTTCCGCGTACTTGAACGCATCCCGACTACGGTCGAAGTTTGCTATCGTCTTGGGCGGATCTCCACCGAGGGCGAGGACGTTCTTGATTCCACTGGCCGCGTACCTGTCGAGAATCGCGGTCATCTCGTCGAGGGTGTGGCAAACGCAGGTCAGGTGCGAGACTGCTGTCAGAGCAGTCTCCTTCTGGATTCGGACCACCAGATCGTGGGTCCGGTCCCGGGTCGATCCTCCGGCCCCGTAGGTAACTGAAACGAACGATGGCTGCAACTCCTGGAGCGCAGCGATCGTTCGGAACAACTCCTCGCTCGCCTCGTCGGTCTTGGGTGGGAAGAACTCAAAGCTGAACGTGGTGGGATGTTGGGCGAAGATGTCCAGGATGTGCATGACAGCGGTCCCTGCGTCTGGGGGCACGACCTCGGCTTGTTATACCACATTCGACCAACCCGGGAACAAGTGGAGTCCCAGGGCCGAACCGGCCGTGATACAATTCCAACATCGCAAAGGGTAAAACCATGAACACGGTAGTGATCGACGGACCGACCCGGGACAAACTCCTGGCAGTTGGCGGGACGGCCGAGATCCGGGACGAGTCCGGAGTTTTGATCGGCCAGTTCACGAAACTGACCCAGATCGGACCGTATGTTGTTGAGGGCGAGTGGCCGTCGGATGAAGAGATCGACCGGCGCCTCCGAGAGGGTCACCGATTCACGGCCGCGCAGGTCGAAGAACGGCTTCGAAAACTGAAGGAGGCGCTCGAATGAGCGTTGAGTGGGAGGAAGACGCACTCGATCGCCTCGCTGACATCTACGTTGCAGCGACACCTGCCGAGCGAGAGGTCATCGCCCGGTCTGCTGGACAGATTAACGCATCCGCTAACAGAAACCCGAAGCCCACCGGATCGTCCGCTGAGAGCGTGTCCATTGTTATTCCACGTCGATTTGGTAGCTTACGACCCACAACTCCAATTGTTCCAGTTTGGCTTTCCACCGGGCCTTGAACTCCCGTACCCAGCCGCGATTGTCCTCCGAGTCCGGCACATCGACGACCACACGCACGAGTTCATCGCGATACGTTACTGCACCTTGCCGCCAGTGTCCCTCAACCTTTTGAGTCTCGTAACTTGCGGCCCCGAACTTCTCCACCACCTCCAAGACGGCTTCCGCGAGCCACTCCCCCGGCACTTCCCGGCCATCGTTAAATCGGAGTGGCAGCATCACCTCGAACCGCCGCCAGTTGCTGCTCATATGTTGCCTTCCCCTTCACCGTGAATGGGATGTTGGCGTCCGCCAGCGCCTCCAGCGCACTCTCCGGCACCAAGTGTTCACCGGTTTTCAGCACCCGGCCGGAAAACCGGCCGAGTAAGAACCCGAGTCCTCGTTTTTCCACTTCCCGATCCGGGAAGGTAATCGCGACCATGCTCGACTCCCGTTCGCGACTCCCGGCAATGTCTGGGGGGCCGCAACCCTGGTCTCGTTCTCCCACTCAAGAAACACCATACCACCACCTCCTCCCGACCGCTACGGGATCACCCACGACCGCGATGTCCGTCCTCTGATCTCGACCCTCTCCGCCGAGTAAACCCTCCCTCTCATCTCCCGTGGGCTTTCCCACCTCCCGCGATACAACATCTCGATTCCCAATCGACACCCCCCGGAGGCCGCTGCCGATGTCCGCTGACCCCTGGTTCCAGTCTCTATTCGCCGATCGCATTGGTGGGGCCAACTACGGTAAGGGGACCGAGATCTACAAGTTCGAGAAGATCAAACGGGCGAAGCGGAAGGCCGTCACCGAACACCCGGAGCGCAAACTCCTCGATTTCGGGATCGGGGAGAATGATGACATGGCCGCGCTGGCCGTCCGGGATGCCCTCAAGCGAGAGGCCGACAAGGTTGAGAACCGCGGCTATGCCGACAATGGTATTCAGAACTACAAGGACGCCGCGGCCGAATTCATGGCTCGGCAGTTCGGTGTGACTCTCGACCCTTTGTCTGAGGCGTGTCACTGCATCGGGTCCAAGCCCGCGTATGCGATGCTCCCGGCTTGTTTCATCAACCCCGGGGACGTCACTCTCATGACTGTTCCCGGTTATCCCGTCGCCGGAACCCACACCCGCTACTACGGCGGCGAGGTTCACAAGCTCCCACTCCTGGAGAAAAACGGGTTCTTCCCAGACCTGGATGGGATTCCAGCGGACATCAAGGCGCGCGCGAAGTTACTCGTGATCAACTACCCGAACTCCCCAACGGGGGCAGTGGCAACGGTCGACTTCTACAAGCGAGTGATCGATTTCGCCCGGACTCACAAGGTCGTGGTGGTGCAGGATGCCGCGCACATCCTGCTGAGCTACCGGGGGGAGCCTCTCAGCTTCCTTCAGGTGCAGGGAGCCAAGGACGTGGGGGTGGAGGTCCACTCCATGAGCAAGGGATTCAACATGATCGGCTGGCGGCTCGGGTGGGTGTGTGGCCATCCGAAAATCGTCCAGGCGTATGCCGATGTGAAGGACAATAGCGACAGCGGCCAGTTCATGGCGATTCAACATGCGGCGGCGGCGGCCCTGCGGACGCCGGAGATCCCGGTCCAGGTGCGGGCCAAGTACCGTCGGCGGCTCGAAAAACTGGTCGCAGCGCTGACCCAGGTCGGGTTCCGGTGTTCGATGCCAGGGGGAACGTACTTCCTCTACACGATGGCTCCGACGGCCGCTGGTGACCGACAGTTCGCGAACGCCGAGGAGGCGAGTCAGTACCTGATCCACGATCAGAGCGTCTGCTGCGTGCCGTGGGACGACGCTGGGGCCTACCTGCGATTCTCGGTCACGTATATCGCTGCCGACGAGACTCAGGAGGACTCGCTGATGGCCGAAACGGTTCAACGGCTCAAGGGGATGAATCTGCGGTTCGGGTGAAAGACACTGAGCTATTCGCAATTGGGGTAGGTCGTCATACTGGGTGTGAGTGATACGTCATGATGGTGAGGTGACCGATGTCCGTGCTCACACCCCCTGACACCGAAGAGGTGTACTACCCCGACAGCGATGGCCTGCCGATGTCTGACAACACCTACCAGTTTCGCTGGATCGTACTGCTGGCAGGCAATGCCGATGCGTATTTCCGGGACAACCCAAACGTGTTTGTCGCCGGGGATCACCTGATTTATCCGGTCAAGGGTCGGCCCGATATCCGCCAGGCCCCGGATGTATACGTTGCGTTCGGCCCACGGAAAGGAGACCGGGGAAGCTACAAGGTGTGGGAGGAGGCAGGCGTCTTCCCGCAAGTTGTCTTCGAGGTCTGGTCCCCGAATAACCGCCAGGACCAGATGGCCGAAAAACGGGACTTCTACGAGGCTTATGGGGCAAAGGAGTATTACCTCGTCTACCCGGAGTTCCCGGCCCATGTCGAGGGGTGGGCGCGGGAGGGCGGGACTCTGGCTCGCATCCCCGAGATGAACGGCTTCACCAGCCCCTTGCTGGGTTTCCGATTCGTGTTGGAGAAGGGGGAGTTAACGGTCTTCGGCCCCGACGGTCGGCAACTGCGGCCGCCAGCCGAGATGGCAGCCGAGCGGGATGCGGCGGAACGAGACCTGGCTCAAGAACGGCAACGCTCCGCAAAACTCGCGGCTGAGATGGTCGCCGAACGGGATGTCGCCGAGCGGGAACTGGCCCAGGAACGGGAGCGGACCGCTCAACTGGCGGCCGAACGGGAGTCTTCCGAACGGAGACTCGCTCAGGAACGGGAGCGGACCGCTCAACTGGCAGCCAACAGTGATGCGGCCGCACGAGAACTGGCCCAGGAACGGGAACGGGCCGCCAAGCTGGCGGCCAAGCTCCGAGAACTGGGGATCGACCCGGATGCGGTGTAGATCTTGCTTGGTGGGTTTGATCACTTCCCCTTCGGCAGGGGTTGGGTTGAGGTGTCGATCACCAACCGACCCAGGTGAACGATGGCGACCTCGGTCAAATCCATGACCTTGGTGTTGGGGCCAACGAATTCGAGCAAACCCGCTTCCGGGTGAAGGTTGTCGGGGTCGAGAACCACATTTTGGGTCAGACCGGTCCCCCGAAAGTGGGCGAAGAGACTGAGCTTCTCTTCCAGCAACTTGCGGTAGGTCCAGTCGGCCCCGCCAGTTGCCTTCAACCCGTCGTAACTTGTCGCCTGAATTCGTCGACGGCCTTCGTTCGGATAGCTGAGGACGAATTGCCGCTCGGCCTCGGACCGGAAAAACGTCCGTACAGGCGAAAATTCGTCACCGATCTTGCGGGTCGGATCGATCGCAGCTCTCTCGGCTAGCTTGGTGAACAGGGTGAAGATGTTGGCCCAGGTCGGAACGAACACCTTCTTGTTCCAGTCGGCAGGCAAGTTGCCATCCTGCGTCGGTGCGACTGTGATCGGGTCCGGGAAGCGGAAGACGACCGCGACCATGTCCTCATCACGCTGCCAGCGGATAATGTCGGCAGCCTCGTATCCGATGTCCTCGTAGATCTCCAGGAGGTTTCGACCCCGAATGCTCTCCGGTGTGGTGACGAAGACGAGTGGCTTGGTGCTCAGAACGGCCGACTCCTGGACCTCGTTCTTCTCGGTGAGGATGAACCGCCGCGGAGCGATGCGGACGAAGTAATCGGTGGTCCGGACCAACTTATCATACGGAACCCGCGGCGATGTCGTGAATCGCAGGGGCTGGACGGACCACTCCATCTTGGTGGTTACGCCCTTGGAATAGAGAATGGCCCGGTCCTGAGCCGAACCGCTCCCCGCCATCACAAACAGAAAGACGATCGGCAACATCACGATCAAACGACACAGCGACATGATGGAATCTCCTCCGTTGTCTGACTCGGCGGCACTTTCCGAGCCAAGGGACGCAAGACACAATCAAAGTGTACCGCGCTCAATCCTGGAGGCAATCACCAGTGGCGATTAACCGGACTTGCCGTGTCTGGGTCGGTCAGGTCGAGGAGGGGCAGGTGAACGGCTTGGGAGGAGCGATGTGTGGTGTGATCAGACCAGCGTGACGCTGAGCGGTGTCTGCCATGCCGGTGGGCGATCGGGTGCCCACTGGGCATGGCAGACCGAGGTCACTTGCTGGTGATCGCCCGAACAATTGCATCGGCTTCCTCCCGGCTAAATGTCCCGGTGATCATTGCCTTGGTGGAAATGGCAACCTTCACCTCCGGGGCGGCGACAATCTTCCCGGCAACGAGTATGGCAATCGGCTTGTCTTTGTGGTTCTCCGTGAGTGTCTGCATTTTCTTCCCCCCCTCTTTGGTGAAGGTGATCTCGATTTGGAGCTTCTCGGTGTTCTTCTCTCGGGTGACGCTCGCCTCAGCGATATCCGTACCGGTGAGTTCGGCCGACTTGTGAATGTAGACCTTCTTGGTCCCGTCACCGACCGCGGCTTCGGTCAGGCCCTCGGCTGGCTTCGTCTCAGCCTTGCGGATCTCGAACTTGGGCTGGGGCTTGTCCTCGGGCTTGTCCGCCCAGACAGGGACTGCGTACGTGAATCCGATGATCGTCGAGAGGATCAGGTGGATACAGCGAGACACGGCGACCCCCAGTGAGAGAGAACTCCCACCCACAAGTGTGGGCGATCCAATCGGACATCTGTCGGCCACCTTCTCGGCAAGATTCTTCGGCGTCGACCCGGTCCCTGGCTGACATCCCAGCCAGGGATTCGGACCCAGCCGAATCACGGGAACAGACCTCGCTTGGCCTTCTCGTTTGCCACCTTCTGAACCCCAAGACTCAGCGCGGCCATCCTGTTGGTCAAATTCCGCTCGATCGCCAGCTTCCGTACCCGCTTGAAGGCGTTGAGCATCAGCTTGCGGAGTTCGTTGTTCACGTCCTCTTCACTCCACATAAACTGCTGGATGTCCTGGACCCACTCGAAATACGACACTGTCACCCCACCGGCATTGCACAGCACGTCCGGGATGATGTAGACATCACTCCCGGCGAGAATCGTATCGGCCTCAGGTGTGGTCGGACCATTAGCCCCTTCGGCCAGGATGCGGCATCGCAGACGGCTGGCGTTCTCGGCCGTGATCAGCCGCTCCATGGCCGCCGGGACCAGGATCGTACACGGTGTCGTGAGGAGGTCGGCTGGAGCGATCTCCTCGGCACCGGGGAAGCCCACCACCGTCTTTCGCTTGTTCTTCTCATCCGCCGCGTATCGAAGCAGTGCGGGGACGTCGAGCCCCTTCAGGTTGCGGATTGCCCCATATCGGTCTCCGACCGCGGTGACCTTCACCCCGAGTCTGTGGAGTTCATCACAGGTGACCGATCCGACATTCCCGAACCCCTGGACGACTGCGGTTGATTGATCCAGTGCGATTTTCAACTCCTCCATTGCCGCCCGGATGCAATAGACGACCCCTCGGCCGGTCGCCTCCCGCCGGCCGATGCACCCACCGAGTTCGACCGGCTTGCCGGTGACAATCTCCGGGCAGGCGTAGCCGATCTTCATCGAGTAGGTGTCGTAGATCCAGGCCATCGTCTGCTCGTCTGTGCCCATGTCGGGAGCCATCACGTCGATTCGGGGGCCAATGATGGCCTGGACTTCCTCGGTGAAGCGCCGGGTCAGCCGTTCTTTCTCGCCGAGGCTCAGAGCGGCGGGGTCGCAAGCGACCCCGCCCTTCGCTCCGGCGAACGGCAGGTTCATGATGCCGCATTTCCAGGTCATCCACATGGCGAGGGCGGCAACCTCACCGAGATCGACGTGCGGGGCATACCGGAGTCCGCCCTTGCTCGCCCCACTGGTCAGCGAGTGCTGGACCCGGTAGCCGATGAACGTGTGGGTCGATCCATCATCCATCCGGATCGGGATACCGACCACCATCGACCGCTTCGGAACCGAGAGCCGCTCGGCGATGCCGGGGTCGAGGTTGATGATCCCAGCGACAGTCCGCAACTGTTGGAGGGCCATTTGAAATGTCGGCGACGTATCGAACAGGGTAACCGGAGGGTGCTTGAACGGGGTGGCAAGAACCACCGGGGCAGACGATGGCATGGGCAGGAATCCTTCGCTGGGGGAGAGAAATCCGATCCGAGAGAGGGACAAAACGACAATTCGCCAGGGCCGTCCAGCGTTGACGGCCATGTAGCGGTGCTGCCAACTGTCACCTCAGGAACGCCGACACATTATACCCCTCAGTGAGTCTTTTGGGGTGAGGTCCAGGAGCACCTGCGGCAAATCGATACGAGCGCCTATCTCAACTATCTTGCCTCGATAAATACGATATCTTTGAGGGAATAGCAGTAAGAATGAGCATCGCTGGGCATGAATTTTCGTGGGGGAGTGGCGCGGAAGGTCACCATGTGGCGACCGGGTGGAACCTCGATCCGGTACGTCTTCCGCACTCCGGGCGCGCGGATATTCGCATCCGCATCTTCCTGCCTTTTCTGGATTGTGAACTCGTCATGCCAGGGTTGCAGGTCGCCACTGTCGGTCGAAGCCCGTAATCCTCCTCCATCGATATCAATCTGGAATTCGCCTGCCATGGAATCGACCCCGAAAGTCGCCGCGAGTACGAATGTGCGAGTCCGGTCGCTCGGGTTGACAATCACTGCCAGGGCGGACTTGGTAACCCATCGGTGCCGATCTCGCAACCCGGGTGGCTCGTTGCTGAAGAACCCCTGGAGCCAGGTGATCGTACACCACTCCTGTTCCTCCTTTTCCCACGCAGCGAACCCATTGGGATTCTCTTTTTTGAGCCAGCTCCGGTACGGTCGCAGGTCAAGGAATACCTGCCAGCCGTCCTCGTGGGTGAAGGTCGGGAGCTTCACGCCTCCATTCCCCTCCGCGAGGTGTTTGATGTCCGTGATAAACGTGTCTCCCAGGTTCACTCCGTCTTCGATCTCAAACCCCCGTTTGTCCACGAACAGCCCATCAAATCCGCGGACCACCACCCGCCGGAGCAGTTCATCCCGGCTCCGGTGGGCGACCTGCTCGTACCACATATCCGCTTCGCGGTTCTTCACTCCGCCGTAACTCAAAACCAGACCATTGGTGAGCAAATACCCGCGGATGTGCTCGTATGTGCCCAGACCGAAGCGCGGCGGTGTTTCCGGATACGTGATATAGGGAACCATGAAGACTTTTGAACCGGAGGGCATCCACTCGTCAATTTGTCCGAAGAATCGGCGATCAGCCTTGAAACGGTCGGCATCTTTTTGGATGAATTCGACAATGTCCGACGTGAACCACGCGGTCGGAGTCTGGTCAATGATGCCGAGCAAAGCCATCGCGACGGTCGCAGGGTAACGTAACCTCCTTGCCCAGCCGGTTCGAGTGACCAGGAATCGGTCCAGCGGCCAGAGCGCAGCAAACAGGCAGATGAATACCAGGTAGATACTCAAGCGGTTCGGACAGCGAACCTGATCGAATACCAACAAGTTGAACACGCTGCTGAAGCCGCCAATGGTGGCATAGAGGATGATGAACCCGACAATCGCTGCGAGTGGGGTATGCGGCCACCCTCGACGGATCGGCAGCAGGAGGCTGATGAGCAGCCACATCAGCCCGACTGACCCAATCAGGCCGAGAGTTGAGCAACTGTTTTCGTTATTGAGCAGTCGGATCGGATCATTGTATCGACATTTAATTTGACTAAATAGAGTAACATTATGGCCATCTGTCGGGAGGATTAATTGGGCGATCTTAAGCCCATAGATTTCGGCCTCAGATGCATCGCGCACTGTGGCGGAGTTCTTGCCATGCTCCGCCTCGAAAGCAAACGCGGGCATGTGGTTGACCACCCCGAACCCGCCGACCAGACCGATCAACACGGCAGCTGACGCCGCTGCCTTCCAGGTCGACCCCGCGACCCACGCATAGATGCCGATGAAGCCGTAAATCGCGCAGGCGAAGAAAGCATAGTATGCCCCAGCCGAGGCGGTCGCAGCCGCCAGCAGCACTTGCCACAGGGTCGCGAGGTGGAGGAGGGCGGGTCGGTATCGTCCGCATGGCAGGCGACGGAAGAACGGCAGATTCCCCTGGCAGATCGCCAGGGCCGGCAACCACGTCAGGGGAATCATCCAGTACGCAGCGAGGAAAAAGTGATTCTCGCCCCGCAGGTAGTGATATGGCGTGAATGCGAACAGCAGCCCGCCCACCGCTGCCATCGGGAGTGTGAGTTTCAGTACCCGCAGGGCGAACATCGCGGTAAGTACGGTGATGGGCCAGGTGAGTAGGAAGTAGGCGTTGTACACCACCACGTAGTCGGGCAAAACCTTCCCAAGAACCCAGATGATGGCGAAGTGCAGATGGTCAATCACCGGGAAATCGTGTAACTCCTGAATCCCCGGGTAGCCCAGCCGCTCGTTCCGCCAGTGGCCGCCGAACCCCCGTTCCAGGGTCGCCTTCACCATCGGGAGGATCAGCAACACGTCCCGGTCGTACTCCAACGGGGCGTGGAGGTCGATCGCATCGAGTCGCAATCCCGCGAACAGTATGATAACCGTAAGAGCCAATGTCCCTGCGTACCAGGCCACTCGGTTTCGGAGTGCTGTGTGGGGCACCAAATCGGCGGGGGCCGTTGGCGGGGCCTGGACAAGTGTGGGTTTCGGTGCCGACTCGACAGGGGGTGGGATTACTGAACCATTCACGAGGACGGGCGGACGATCACCCGAAGTTTGGTGGGGCGGGACGAGCGAGGTAGGGTCAACGGTTGGCATGGATACCTTTTTGCAGCGGCCGGAGAGCCGCGCCCGCAGGGAGATTGGACGACCGAGCATGACAATCTGAGCCAGCGGGGACGTGCTGAAATACTTAGTGGTCCTTCGCAAGTCACGTCCAGGTTTTCGCGCAACTTGAGTGTAGGAAGGGGGAAAAGTGCCGAGAAATCTGAGTCGCGAGGAGGCCGCCTCATGCATCGACCCAGACCTACTCCTTGTATCTTTCCCGAGGATGGTTTGCAAGGGGCGCACCAGACCATTCGTCGATGGACCGCCCGTCGTTAAGATGTTCAACGCTTCCACGCAAATTGGCCCAACACAGAGGGCCGCCCTATGTGATGGCCCGGCTTGCGGAGCAACCCCGTCCAACGGGATCGGGCCAGACATCGCCCACTCGATGATCACAGCCTTCCAGTTCGATGGTGGTTGACGGCGGCCCCGAGATATGACAGTGTAAGATCTGTCGAACCCGCCCGCCTACCCACCCCGCACCCCTTCCCTCCTCGTCGCCATGCCGCCTTCCGACTCCCCCGCTCCTCGACCGCTCTCCCGTCGTATGTTCCTCCGAGGAGCCGGGGTTGCGATCACACTCCCATTGCTCGATGCCATGCAACCGGCGTCCGCCGCACCCGCTGCGGCAGTCCCTCGGCGGATGGTCGCCATCGAAACCAACATGGGAATCCTGCCGCAGTTCTTCTTTCCGGAGAAGTCCGGTAAGGGATATTCGCTCTCTCCCTATCTCCAACGACTCGCAGCGTTTCGCGACCAGTTCACGGTGTTCTCGGGGGTCAGCCTTCCGGGGGTCACAGGCGGCCACGCGGCCGAAAAGTGCTTCCTCACCGGCACCCCACACCCCGAGCGCGGTGGGTTCCGTAACGGTGTATCGCTCGATCAGTTCGCTGCGGAGCAGATCGGCAACCGCACCCGTTACCCATCACTGGTTCTGGGCGTCGGGAGCGAGGGGCAGACACTCAGTTACACCCGTAGCGGGGCTCCCATCCCGATCGAACGAAGCCCACGAAAGTTATTCGAGAAGCTCTTCCTCCAGGGGAAACCGTCCGAGGTGGCAACCCGCGTCGAAGAACTCCGACAAGGTCGCAGCACCCTCGACTTCGTTGGCGATCAGGCTAAACGGTTGAACCAGTCGCTGTCCCCCGCCGACCGCCAAAGGCTCGACCAGTACCTCACCTCCGTCCGCGAACTGGAGCAGCGAATGCACAGTGCAGAGGAGTGGGAGCAAAAGCCCAAGCCGAAGGTATCAGTTGCTCCGCCTGAAGAGATCAAGGATGCTCGCGAGTTCGCCCGGCAGACACAGGTGATGTTTGATGTCATCAAGCTAGCCCTGGAGACCGACTCGTCCCGGTTGGTGTCGGTGTTCATCGACACGACGGTCATCCATAACATCACCCACCACGGAAATCGGCCCGATGTTCTCGCCGAGTTGCGGGGTAAGGAGGAAGCCCAGTTCGATGCGCTGGCTTCGTTCCTCAAGGGGTTGTCCCAGGCAAAAGAAGACGGGGCCACACTGCTCGATCGCACGATGGTGCTCTACGGCACCTGCATGGGCAGTGCGAACAGTCACTCAAACGCGAACCTTCCCGCACTTCTGGCCGGCGGCGGGTTCAAGCACGGCCAGCACCTCGCGTTCGATACCCAAAATAACTACCCGCTGACCAACCTGTACGTGTCGATGCTCCAACGACTTGGGATTGAGACCGGAGAGTTCTCAACCGGGCGCGGGACGCTTCGCGGCCTGGAGATGAGCTGAGCCTTCGAGGGCGATTAGCGGCCCCTTCGATGCCTGGCTCAACTGCGCTGAGTTGGACCGGACCGCTGTGGAAAGAAAGGGAAAAATCGATCTTCAATTCCGATTTACTTGTGGAAGTGTCATCTGCTAGAATCCAAGGTCAAGGTCGAAATGTCCAAATTCGCGTGAGGGTGGTGAATGTTCTCGCAAACGGTCGAGTATGCCTTGCGGGCGGTCGTCCACCTGGCGTACGAGGCCCCAGACGCCCGGACCACGGCCCAGATCGCGGAGGCGACCCAGGTTCCGAAAGACTACCTGGCAAAGATTCTCCAGCACCTCTCGAAGCAGGGGATCGTGGCCACTCAGCGTGGCGTGGGCGGTGGGGTGTCACTGGCCAAGGATCCGGTCGACTTGACCATTCTGGACGTGGTCCTCGCAGTCGAACCGGAGAGCGTCAAGCGGACGCTCACCTGCCCACTG
This sequence comes from Gemmataceae bacterium, assembly GCA_003136315.1. Classification (GTDB taxonomy): domain Bacteria; phylum Planctomycetota; class Planctomycetia; order Gemmatales; family Gemmataceae; genus Urbifossiella. Next base: position 14,443 of record PLDW01000147.1, read on the forward strand.
GGACTGAAGACCCACGGTGCCCGGCTGTGTCCCCTGCACAAACGACTGGACGACGCTGTTGCCCTGGTTGAGCAGGCGTTTGGCAAAACCACCCTGGCCGAGATCCTGGCCGAACCAAGCGACAGCGTTCCCCTCTGCGAAGCCGACGACGCCCAGGCCCTTAAACTCCGCAAGAAGTGATTTTGCGACGTTACCGAACCCGGTACATGACATCGGTCCGCATCACGTATTTCCGCCCGGTAGTGACAGGCGCCCCCTCGTGCAAGAGGGTGTGGTGGAAGATGAGGGCCTTACCGGGTTCGGGGGTCACTCGCAGTTCGGCCCCATCCGGGAGGGTCAGCCCGTCGTCCTGAATGTAAAGGATCGTCTCGCCGCCTTCGCAGCCGCCGTTCAGGTAGACCATAAACGTCAACTGACTCCGCTCGTCATTGCGAGCAAAGTAACCATCGTAATGCGGTCGGAATGTCTGGCCGGGGTCGTACCGGTAGAAACGGAACCGCTCGTTCAGCCCCACTGCTGGGCGGCTGAGGTAGGGGGATGGGACAAACGGTCGTGCCCGATCCCAGAGAGTGGTAGCCCAGGTCTTGTCATCGACCATCACTCGCTCGTTGTTGCGGATTCCCTTGGCCATGACGGGTCCGGCTGCCGTGGTGATTGGCGCGTCGGCGTAACCGAGGCGTTCGGTGAACCGCACGAACTCGTCACACTCGGCTGGAGAGAGAAAGTTGTGGATCACGAACACCTGATCACCATCAAGAAGCTCTTTCCGCATATGACGGGTCCGAATGGGGGTTGTGGGGATCTATGTGAGTATCAGAAAGAGCCGTCCTGCCCCGTCCGGGTTCGTTGTCCGGATGATTGGTTCCTCCAGGACCAGGTGTACCCGGCTTGTGCCCATTCTTCACTGAGTCGAACGTCGATGTTAGATTATCAATTGATCTAATAATTTGAACGAAATCATTCTTCTGGTAAGCGGCCATGTTCGACTAAATAGCGGAAGTCCGATGGGCACACATCCCATGCGGACTGGTACGTGCGTTCCAGAGGCACCTCGACGAATGAATCAGGATCGATCCATGCAGGCATGTCCGGCATCGCGGCCCCCACGCGGAAGGGCTCCAGGTAGGCGATGGGCGAGAGCCCGACACTCTCATCCCGGGTTCGATATGAGGCCAGCAGCAAGGGTTCGTCGGCGGGCATCTCGAAGGGCATCTCTTCCAGCTCATCCCAAATGAGCTTGTGGAGCGAGTGCGGATCACGGGGGCCTGGCGGAAACGGATCCACCAAGAGAACATTCACCGCAGCGCGTAGGAATTCATGAGTCTTCTCAACGAACGACCGCACTGCCGATCGGCTCGCCTTGTTCCCCGGCGACACGATCTCAATGATGCACACCACTTCCCCCAGCCGATGCCGGATGGCCACACGGTTCGCCCGTCGCAGCAAGGTGTTTGCCTGGGTTTGGATGGTCATCCGGGTATGAGGCACAGTCGCAGTCCCGCCCGGCCGTTGCCGACGCGGGGTTCTCCGTTCCACCGCAAGAACGTCTGGCACCAATCCACCAGTATGTTGTTCAATCAGTGCGGACAATCCAGACGGAAGTAGACCAGCGTTTAGCGCATCGGCAATTGCCACCGACCAACGCTGGTGGAAGTGGTGGTAGATCGTCGGTTCAACCTGTGTCCAGTCGTGCATCGGCATGGCGGTTCTCCCGAAGAGATGGCTATTTTACCACCTTCCGTGGCATTGGGGCGAGTCCGACCGGGTACTTCGCCCGCTGGGGTTTCCCCGCCCCATCCGCCTGCGATCAGGTTCTCACTTGGTGGCGTAGGATCTCTGGAACGCGGCCACACCGGCCCCCGGCTCGAAGCGGACTCCGCTCTCAAGAAGAACGAGTTCTAGAGCGCTGATTGCTCCGAGTACCTCGAACGCATCCGTGTAGCCCATGTGGCTGAGCCGCCAGATCGTCCCCTTGAGCGTGTCCTGCCCATCGGCCAGTTTGTAACCGTACTGCTTTTCGAGCTTCTTGAGCGCTCCGCTCCCATCGACTCCGGGAGGCACAGCAATCACGGTCAGGGCGTTGTTTGGCCGCTCGGCGAACACCTTGAGCCCCATCCCCGTCACCCCCGCACGACACGCCGCTGCGATCTTGCCGTGGCGCGCCCACAGGTTCTCGATCCCCTCCTCGCGGATGCGTTTCAGGCTCGCTCTCTGGGCCTTGATGAGCGTGTTGGCCGGTGTGAACGGGGTATCGCTTTCAGCGAACGATTTCCGGTATCGCCGCAGGTCGAAGTAGAACGCCCGGATCGGGGTGGCGTCGATCTTCTTCCACGCCTTCTCACTGACCGACACGAACGCGAGGCCCGGAGGCAGCATCAGGGCCTTTTGCGAGCCGGTCACGCACACATCAATGTTCCACGCATCCACACGGCATTCCATCGCCCCGAGGCCACTGATTCCATCGACCACCAGGAGGGCGTCGGTCTTCGCCACGATCTTGCCGAAGGCTTCGAGGTCGTGTCCGACGCCGGTGCTGGTCTCGCTCAGCGTGGAGAAGACGGCCTTCGCATCCGGGTGTTTCCCGAGAGCGTCCTGGAGCATCTCCGGCGTGACGGCCTTCCCATAGGGCACCTCGACGGTAACGATGTTCGCGGCATGGGCTTTGAGGATTCCTCGCCACCGTTCGCCCCAGCGGCCAGCGGTACAGAGGATGGCTTTCTCCCCGGTGGCGAGGGTGTTCGCCACCGCTGCCTCCATCCCTCCGGTGCCTGAACTGGTGAGGGTGAACACCGGGTTGCTCGTCTGGAAGACGTACTTCAGATCCTCGGACACCTCGGCCAGGATGGCCTTGGCCTCCGCGGACCGGTGGTACGTGACCGGCCTGGCCAGTTCGAGCAGGGTTTCTTCGGGGACCGGGGTCGGGCCGGGTGTGAACAAACGGTGCTTCATCTCGTGTCGTCGCCTGGCAGGGAAAAGGAACGCGCCTCTCACCACACGAGATGTTCTATAGCCCCCCAGGTTCGCGGCGAAATCGCGAACCTTTTCGTCTGGCTCGGTGTCGAAAAATGGGGTTAGTTTTGACGGATGGGAGAGTGTCAGCGGGGCCTGATACGGCTTTGCCCCTCACCACTCGGCATCCTGAATCCCCGGAAGGAGGTGACCCATGCGTGCGATTGCGATCGGTCTGCGTCGCGTGGCTTTTGTGGTTCAATCCTCCCGAGGCGATGAAATCGATGAGTCGAAGACGACGATCAAAGGATCATTTCGCGGACCTGGCGGCTGAGGTCGGACCCGACGATGGTGTCGACCCCAAGGAGTTCCACCGCAAGCCGTGGGACGCTCCCAAGGCGGCGAGCCGCAAGGCATTACAGTTGTGTGGACAGGTGAAGGATGCACTCCACTCCGTCTTCGCCGGGTGCGGGGACGGGGTGCTACAGGTTCTCACGGTGGTCAGTGTCGAGCCAGCCCCGAATACTGGCCGACTGCGAGTGGTGGTGGCGATCCCGTCGGATGGCCACGAGCTGAGCCGGGAGCAAGCCGGAGAGCACCTCCGGCGGGCGGCTGGGGTTCTGCGGTCGGAAGTGGCCGCCCGCATTAACCGTCGGTATGCTCCGGAGTTAGCGTTCGATGTGATCGGATGAGTGGATGACCCAGTTGGGGCTTGGGCCACCTCAATCGAAAGAGCCGCCGGGGTCACACCCGGCGGCAATTTTGTTTGGGCGTAACCGGTGGGGCTCNNTTCGGGACTCAAAACCTCGGCTCTGGGGCGAGCCCGACCGCTTACACGCATTTTGTTTGTGAGGGTCGGCGAACCGCCCCGGTCCCGCATCTCTCCTCTTGCTTAGGTCCGATGTCGCTCAGGAGGCAGTCGTCATGCGTAAACTCGCCAGCATTCAGACCGTGAACGCCGTCGAGGCGATCCCGAATGCCGACGCCATCGAGCGGATTCGGGTGCTCGGGTGGTGGGTGGTCGTCAAGAAAGGGGAATTCCGCTCCGGTGACCCGCTCGTTTACTGCGAGATCGACTCTCTCCTCCCTGAACGGCCGGAGTTTGAGTTCCTCCGTGCGAGTAGCTTCAAGCCCGCCCAGACCGACGATACCGGGGCCGTCACCCAGCCGGCGGGGTTTCGGATCAAGACGGTCCGGCTCCGCGGGCAGGTGTCGCAGGGGATCTGCTTTCCGCTCTCGATCCTCCCTCCCGGGGCTTCGACAGAAGAAGGCGCGGACGTGACCGACTCTCTCGGAATCCGGAAGTGGGAACCGCCGATTCCGGTTGGGATGGGTGGGAAGGTGAAGGGTGGCTTCCCGGGGTTCGTGTCGAAGACCGACGAGACCCGGGTGCAAGTCCTGGAACCCGTCCTGGAGCGGCATCGAGGGAAGACCTTTTACGTGACCGAGAAGCTGGACGGGACATCGTTTACGGCCTTCCTCCGCGACGGCCAGTTCGGCATTTGCAGCCGCAACTTGTGGATGGACGAGACCGACGAATCGAACCTGCTGGTCCGGGTGGCGCGACGGCACAAACTCGAAGAGGGACTCCGCCGAATCCTGGCCGTTCGGGGGTTCCAGCCAGCCATCCAGGGCGAGGTGATCGGCCCGGGGATTCAGAAGAACAAGTACGACCTGAAGGAAGTATCGCTCCGGGTGTTCAACGTGTTCGACATCGGCCGATCCGGCCTCGTCGAACACCCAGTGTTACTGGATGTGACTCGCGAACTCGGCCTCGAACCAGTGCCACAACTCGGGACGTTAGTGTTGAACCACACGGTCGACGAGTTGGTGGCGTTTTCGGAGGGGATGAGCGTCCTCAACCCGAAAGCGCAACGAGAAGGGATCGTCCTCCGGCCATTAGTCGAGGAGTACGACCCGGATGTCGGGGGTCGACTGAGTTTCAAGGTCATCAACCCGAAGTTTCTGCTGAAGTACGACGAGTGAGACGGTCGCCTCCAGGGCTCACAGATTCACGCAGTCGGCCATGATCAGCTCGACCTCCGCAGGCGTGAGTGCGCCGTCGTTACGGTACGCGAAAGGTCCGCCCAAATGGGCTGCGAAGCGGGAATACGTATGATTTCGCATCTCCCCGTTGACAATCCGACGGGTCGAGTAGCTCATCACGCAAGCGGCCCTCGCCCGTGTGACGGAGACGTAAAGAAGGCGGGCTGCTTCAAGTACGAGACCGGGGAAGGGATGTCGTCTCGGCCCGGGGAAGATCTGTTCTTCCAGACCTGGGATGAAGACAACGCGGGCGGAAAGCCCTTTCGCTCCGTGCATAGTCATGATTCGAACGCGAGGCTGTACTACGCCTTGCTCGGGGATTTCCATCCCAAGGCGGATGAAGGCGTCTTCGAGTACCGCTCTCTGCTGATCGTCAGTGTCCGCCCACAGGAAATCCCGCAGTTCCGAAAGATACATCTCCCCAGGCAGGTCGGCGATGAACTCGTTCCAGCCGGGGACGGCGGCTGCACCAAGCTGGTTCTCAATGATCTCGCTGATAGCTGCGGAACGCTGGACTAGCGTGTCTACCCCCTGCCACCCATTCATCGCTGCACAGGTTGTTCTGGCGTGATTCACGACAGTGCGTAGAGCTCCTGTGATTACGCCTTCCGGGATGGCATCGTAAAAGATTGAGCGGAAGTTTAGGTTCGCACCTAGAACTGCCTGAAATACCTGATTGCATCTCGTCACACCAACCCGGTTCCTTAGCCCCATAATGGCACGCAGGGAGATATAGTCGTCAGGGTCACAAACCACCCGCAAAAGCGCCAGCGTGAGCCGGCCCGATTCGGAGTGCAGGAAGCCCTCCTCGCGGGGGTGTTCGCACTCCACCTCCGACTCTTCAAGGGCCTCGATGATAGGCCTCCCGAGCACCCGTTGGTTGCTGAGGAGAATGAGGATGTCCCGCGGGTTCATCCCTGCATCGACTAGACGTTTGCAAGACTGCGCGATTGCCGTGGCTTCGTTTCCCGGATGGGCGAAACGCCAGTGATGCACTGTGCCATTTACCGGTGGCTCAGCCTCCGCATACAGGGAGAAGTGCTCTTTCTCGATTCGCCCAGGCGCGGGAAATGCGCCGATAAGTGTGGTGCTCGCGTGCAGAATCCGGGGCGGACAGCGGAAGCAAGCATTCAGATTGTGCGTCCCGGTGCCGGGGTAGGTAGCTGGGAACGTCTGAATGCCTGCCGGAGAGGCGAATCGGAAAGAGTAGACGCTTTGGTCGTCGTCGCCAGCCACGAAAACGGTTGCGCCCTGTTGGATTAGGTGCCCCACGAATCGCAGATCCAGGGGGTTCAGATCTTGGAACTCGTCCACGATGAGATGCTGGAGATCAAGGAGGTCGATGGCGTGGATGAGCCCGGCCTCCATCTGAGTGACGCATAAGCGGATGATCTCGCCCGGGAGGACGCAAGCATAAGTCTGCGTGCGTGGCCCGTGGAATGCTTCAAAGTTGGTCCGTTCATCGGCCGTGATGGGTGGGTCGGGCGGTAGGTAGTTCGCTGGCTCCCACTCTCCGGTGCTCCAAAACGCCTCATGATCGAGACGGATCTCCAACCGTCGCTCCTTACCGACACCGTAGACATGGGCGAATTCCTCGTCGAAGATGTTCTCCAGTTCCCAGTTGTCAAGGACCATCGGATCGACCGGGTACATCTCAAGCTGTCCAGCGGACCGCAGTAGCCGGAGCGCGAGCGAGTGAAGGGTGGTAACATGCACGTCCTTGGCTCCCTCGTACCCAAACTCCTGAGCCCGCGCGTGGACACGCCTGCGAAGGTCGAGAGTGGAGGCGCGGGTGAAGGAAACAACGTGGATGCGAGCAGGCGAGACGTTCTGGGACAGGAGCCAACAAACCCGCTCTTCGATTGATGAAGACTTTCCGGTTCCCGGACCGGCGACGAGCCTCACCGTCGTAGATGGGTCGTGGGCAGCAGCATTCTGAACGGCTACAGCGGCGGCTATCTGGGCGGCGGTGAAGGCCATTGCCCTACAACCCCATCGGACTTGTCCCCTTCACGGGGAACGACTATGGCCCCAACGTTGGGACGCCGGCCAAATTATCGCAAACGCGATAAAATAATTCTTACCCGCTCGCATTGTGGCTGCAATAGGTTTCTTCCTTTTTCGTTGGACACAACGACGGTTCTTTGGAAGCCCTTGCCCACCGTTCCGGGTTCGAGATCGACCCATTCCCGATCCAACTCCATCTTGCCCGATCCCTCCAGGATGTAGTACACCTCGGTCGTCTGCCGGTGGTAGTGCCGGGCGGCGTCACGGATTGCGGTCACGTGCAGCGAACACGGGGCACCATCCGCCGCAGCCAGCGGGCGGGTACTCTCGCCACACGGGCACGGTACAGTCGGGGCGTCCACCAATCGGCGGACCAGATAGCCCTTCGACGGATCGGGGAGCATCAAGCGACCCTCTGGCTCCCCCTTCCTTTCCAGGGAAGGGGGTTGGGGGGTTAGGTTCTTTCCCCTGGTCCTAACCTAATCGCCCGGCCGTCGCGGGACGAGAGGATCTTGCGTGCCTCGCCTAGCCGTCCTCGCATGCCTCGCCTTCCTCGCCGCCGGGTGCGAGTCCGGAACGCTCGTTGAGAATCTGGTGGGGCCGGACGATCCGCTCCCAACAGCCCCTCTCGTGAGTACCGCCCACGATCCCGCCCGGTGTGGGCAGGTCACCGGCCGGGTGACGTGGCCAGGACCGATCCCACTCCGGGAGACATTCTTGTTCGGCATGCCCAAAGGCGACGGGAACATTGACATCCGATTCATGCCCGGGCCGAACTATCCGGACATCACCCCCGAATCCCGGGCCGGTGCCGGTGCTGTCGTCTTCCTTCGTGGTGTGGATCTGGCCGCGGCACGACCCTGGGATCTCCCCGCCGTTCGGGTCGAGATGAAGGATCGGCAAATCCAGGTTCACCAGGGCGACGGGGGACCGCGCCGGGTCGGATTTGTCCGCCGCGGCGACCCGGTCTCGATGAAGGCCGCCGAGCCTCTGTTCCACATCCTCCGGGGGAGGGGGGCAGTCTATTTCAGCTACACTTTCCCGGAGCCCGATCATCCCCTGACTCGATCATTCGACCGGGTTGGTCGGATCGAACTGTCGAGCGGTGCCGGGTATTACTGGGCGAACGCGGACCTGTTCGTGGATGATCATCCCTATTACACCCTTACCGACCGCGACGGACGATTCACCCTTGATCGCGTTCCGGCGGGGGAAGTAGAGGTGGTGGTGTGGTTGCCCGGTTGGCTTCCCGGGAAGCAAGAACGCGACCCCGAATCCGGGCTGATCGTCCGGATGGGATATTCCCCGCCGACGGAAGTCGTCCGACGGGTGGTCGTGGAGGCAGGGCGGCCAGTGGACGTGACGGTCTCGGTGCCGTGATCCTGGAGGGCGGCTGACCATGAGCCACCAGCCATACGATGCCACCGCCAAGGAGCTGCTCGAAACCGATCCTGCTGGCTGGGCGGCATTTCTTGGCGTCGAACGGCCGCCCGATCATGTCCGTGTGATCAACTCCGACCTGACGACCCTGACCGCCGCAACCGACAAAGTGCTCCGCATCGAGGACGCTCCCCCCTGGCTCCTGCACATCGAGTTCCAGTCCGCCTGGGACGACTCACTCCCCCGGCGGCTCTTGATGTACAATGCAGCGCTGGGAGCAAAACACGAGATGCCGGTCGCCACCGTGGTGGTGCTTCTGGTGCGGAAGGCCCAATCCAGTGAACTGACGGGGAGCTACTCCGTCGCGCCGCCATTCGGGCCAGCCTGGGAATTCCGCTACACCCTGACCCGCGTCTGGCAATTGCCCGCCGACCGCCTTCTCGGTGGCCCTCTGGCAGTGGTGCCACTCGCGCTGATCGCGGATGCACCCGAAACGGAAGTGCCGGCCCTCCTCACCCGTGCCAGCGACCGCATCCGCCACGAGGCGAATGTGGAAACGGGTGATCGGCTGATGACAGCGATCGGTTTCCTTCTTCAGTTGAGGTACGGAGCAATGACCGCGGAAGAGATGATTCGGAAAGTGCCCAACATTCTCGATCTCGGGCCGTTCCGGACCTTTCTGGAGGAGGGGTTGGCCAAAGGCCGGGCCGAAGGTCGGGCCGAGGCCCAGGCCGAGGCTCGGGCCGAGGGTCGGGCCGAGGGCCGGGCCGAATGTATCCGGGAAATGATACTGGATCTGGGCCGCAAGAAGTTCGGCGAGCCGACGGTGGAACAGACATCGGTTCTGAGTGCCACAGCCGACCTCGACTGGCTCAAATCGTTGAGCTTAGATCTCCTTGATGTGACGACGTGGGAAGAGTTGTTGAGGTCTGGGTGACGGATAATCTCTCCTCTCACTGATATCGACAGGGTTTACTCCCTCTACCTTGTCTTTTCGCTCGCATTGATCGAGGAGTCGTCCGCTGCAACTGCTCTGGGTCGAGAACCACGCCGGATTTGTCAGAATCGCCGGGAAGGCGTTTCTCTCCAACCACAGCGTGACCGTAGTTGCGTCCGTGGCCGCGGCGAAAGTCGCCCTCACCGAGAAACGATTCGATGCCGTGCTCCTGGACTATGACCTGGAGGATGGAAAGGGTGCCAGTCTGATCCCCACTCTCTTGGCGCTGCCTGCCCCCCCAGCGGTGATCGCGACTTCCTCCCACGATCGCGGTAACCAAGCACTTGTGACGGCCGGAGCCGGTGCGGTGTGTAGCAAGATGCGATTCGCAGAAATCGAGACCATTCTCTCACGGGTGGTTCGCCCCCTTCCGCCGGATTGACACGGCCTTCTGGCCTCCTACCCCCTTCACCATTTCTTCAACCCCTTGCCTTCGCCCCGTCGCCAGGCCACAATGACCCACAGATCCAGGGTGGACTTTCCCCGGTGACCACGGCCGGGTCGACTGAACCGGACGGAACTCGTGCTCATCTACCCCGCCATCGACGTGTTGGACGGACGTTGCGTCCGCCTCCGGCAGGGTGATTACTCGCAGCAGACCGTATTCTCGGATGACCCCGCTGCGGTCGCGCGCCGGTGGGTCGATCTTGGGGCGGACCGCCTCCACATCGTCGACCTGGACGGGGCGAAGGCCGGGAAACCAGTCAACGGCTCAGTCATTCGCAAAATCGTCGAAGCCGCCGGAGTGCCCTGCCAGCTTGGTGGCGGTATCCGCACCGATGCCGATCTGGCGGCCGTATTCGACTGGGGTGTTCGGTGGGCCGTCCTCGGCACGCGAGCGCTCCAGGATGCCGACTGGGTCCGAGCCACTGCCACGAAATTTCCCGGACGAATCGTCCTGGGGGTCGATGCGAAGAACGGATTCGTTGCCACCGACGGGTGGCTCGCTGTGTCCCGGGTGAAGGCCGTCGACCTCGCCCGGCAGGTATCGACTGCTCCACTTGGGGCAGTCGTTTACACGGACATCGCCACGGACGGCATGATGGGTGGTCCGAACTTCGATGCGCTGGCCGAGATGCAGGCAGCGATTTCGCTGCCGGTGATCGCCAGCGGCGGGGTGTGTACCCTGGACCACGTGCGGCGGTTGGTGACGGCTGGCACTCCCGGCTGTATCATCGGCCGTGCGCTCTACGAAGGTAGTCTGGATCTGTCAGCCGTCCTGGCCCTGACTCGGGCAGCGGCGACCACCGACGGGCGACTCCTCTGACGCGCTGACTCGTGGCGATCTCTCGCCGCGCGGGGCCCGCCGCCGAGCCACCTCCTCCCTGGCCGCCTCGTCACGCGGTTCTCCTGTCGGGGCACCGTGGAACGGATCGGGGCCATCCTTTCCCAGAGGAGGCCACATCATGGCCGTCAAGCACCTGGTGGAGAACGTCCGGGACATTGCACTCGTCGGGCATCGCGCTGCGGGCAAGACCAGCCTGGCCGATGCCCTGTTGTATGAGGCCCACGCAGTCGACCGGATGGGGAGCGTCGATGATGGGACGTCGGTCTCGGACTCCGACGACGATGAGCACCGACACCGATTCACGATCGACACCCATGTCCTGCACGCCGATCACGACGGAAAGCACCTGAACATTCTCGACGCCCCCGGCTCACCGGATTTCATCGGTGCAGCACTGGAGGCTCTGGCTGCGGTCGAAACAGCTGTGATCGTGGTGTCAGCAGTGAACGGGGTCGAGGTCAACACCCGGCGGATGTTCCAGGAAGCAACGACCCGGGGGCTCTCCCGAGCAATCGTGATCAACAAACTGGACGGGGAGAAGATCGACTTCCCAGCACTCATCGAATCGATCCGGGCCGTGTTTGGCACGCACTGCGTGTTGTTCAACGTGCCGGACAAGGTTGGCCCGGACTTCGGGGCGGTTTACTGCTTGCTCGATCCGGCTACCCCGATCCCCACATCCTGCCCGGTGGACATTGCCGCGGCCCGGTCGCAACTGATCGAGGCGGTTGTCGAGGCCGACGAGGTTCTCCTGGAAAAATACCTGACCGAGGGCCAGGTGACCGTGGCCGAACTGGAGGCCGACATCACCCGGGCGATGGATGCGGGAACCCTGATCCCGATCTTCTGCGCTTCGGCCAAGAATGACAAGGGGGTGAAGGAACTCCTCGACGCCCTGAGCCGGTACGGACTCTCCCCAAGCTTCTCACGCAAGCGGTTGGAGGGCTTGCAGGTCGGCCTCAACGGATCCACTCACCAGCTCGAACCGACCGAGCAGGAGGAGTTCGTTGGACAGGTGTTTAAAGTTGTCAACGACAAGTTTGTCGGGCATCTGAGCTTCATTCGGGTGATCGCCGGGAAGATCCAGCACAACCACAATGTCGTCAACTTGCGGAACGGGCAGACTCTCCGGGTCGGGCATCTCCTCGAAGCCCAGGGCAAGCAGACCTCCCAGATCCACGAGGCCGGACCAGGCGACATCGTGGCCATCGCCAAGGTGGAAGGGCTTGAGATCGGAGATACGGTCGCCTATACCGCGAACGCCCCGAAGCTCCCGACGCCGAGCTTCCCTGTCCCGATGTTCGGGCTGGCGGTTGAACCCAAGACACGCGGCGAAGAGCAAAAGATTTCGATCGGACTCCACAAGATCGCGGAGGAAGACCCGACCGTCAAGGTGACCCACGACGCGCAGACCCACGAACTCGTGATCAGTGGAGTCAGCCAACTCCACCTGGACATCATCCGGGAGCGGTTGAAGGCCCGATTCGGGGTCGAGGTGGTCACCAAAGAGCCGAAGATCCCGTACCGGGAGACGATCTCCGGGGACGGGGTCGGGGACCACCGACACAAGAAGCAGACGGGCGGGCGGGGGCAGTTCGCCGAGGTCCACCTGCGGGTCTACTCACTGCCGAGAGAGATCAAAACCCAGGCCCAGTGCGAAGCCGAGTTTGCCAATAAGAGCCGCTTCGAGAAGATGCGGTCGTGCCACTACGACCCGGCCATGAACTTCGCCTTTATCGATCACATCGTCGGCGGGACGATCCCAAACAACTTCATCCCCGCGGTCGAGAAAGGGTGTAAAGAAGTGATGGAGCGCGGTGCGCTGGCGGGATATCGCATCCAGGATCTCGCCGTCGAGGTCCATTTCGGCAAATACCACGACGTCGACTCCTCGGAAGCGGCCTTCAAGACCGCCGCGCGGCACGCCTTCCGCAAAGCGTTTCTCATGGCTCGTCCGAGCCTGCTCGAACCCATCGTGAAGCTTGAGATCACAGTCCCTGCAAAGTACACCGGGGCGGTTCTTGGGGATTTGCCGACGAAACGAGCCCACGTTGAAAACCAGGACAGTCTGCCGGGAGACATGACCGTGATCTATGCCCGGGCACCACTTGCCGAAGTCGCCCGGTACGCCGCCCAACTCGGCGGACTCACCCAGGGCCAGGGGTCGTATGCGATGGAACTGAGCCACTACGAGACGGTCCCGGCGAATGTCCAGCAACAGATTGTGAGCAAGGCCAAACTCGGAGCCGATGAGGACGACGATTGATGGCCAGTCGCGCATTGATCTGCTCGACGCACTCAGCAATGATGTCTCGCTCGGCAGGCGTGGCTGCAACGTAAATGTCGGCGAGACGGTCGAGTGTATTGGCCTCCCACTCAACGCTCATTCGAGCGACTCCTTCAGTTTCCGGAGCCGCTCTTCGACCTGCGCGGCTGTGAACCGCCGTCCTTCCCGGGTCCGGCGGTCGAGTTCTTCGTCCGAGGGCCACTCACCCTCGATAACATACTTCCCGATCTGGGTCAGTTTCGTGAACTGGCCGATCAATGCTCCGGACTCGTCCCGGATCTCGACCGTCCCCCCGACCGCCAGGAGTTTGTCCCGGGTCGGCCCGTCGATCACCACCGTGTTCATGGTTTTACCCTCTGCGATGTCGGAATTGCAACACGGCCGGTTCGGCAAGCGAACGGCAGGTCTGGGTGGAGCGCGGTCGCGTTGTTGTGTCGATCAGAAATGCGAGTGGCAAACAGTCGAGGCTTGAAAAAAGCGTCCCGACGGGCTTTCGCCGTCCCGCCGGGACTATGTCCACATCGCTTGCGCGTTGCGGCGTGCCGTCTCAGGGAGTGTCCACGGTTTCCGGTTGCCGGCGCTGAACCTGTTAACCTCGCGTCATACGGTTAGACCACCCCCACAAGGGTCATTGGGCGCAGCGTGGGGGGCTGGAATTGAACCAGCATTTCGAGGCTGACGTTTTTCACCGGTCGTTCGATTGGACACCTCGGCACGATGCTAAACCTGGCGTGACAGCCTGATCCTCGGGTGTAGCCGTTGAGCCTCTACCAGTTGGGCTACCCCGCCGTGGTTGGATCTGTGCGAAGAGAAAAAGGACTGGGGACGCATTCCACCGCGGACTGTCCCGATCTGTCCGATTTCGCGTTTCACACCTGAAGTGGCGGGGGTGGGATTCGAACCCACACGGATGGCGACTACGGATCAATCGAATCCTGAACCTCAACCTGCACGCCTGTGCGGTGTTATTGTACCTGGCCGTCTGTGGGAAATCCATCCCGGGCGATGGTTTCCCGGACCCGGCCGAGGCCCTCCTGGCCCGCTTCACCCGGCTGCCTGAGTGGCACGCTCTGCGTAGAATGCCGACGATGGCACCACCGGCGATCCGAACTGATCAGTTGACCCGCACCTACCGCCTCCCCAAGAAGCGGTGGGGCAAGTCCCCCAAAACCGACACTCCGGCCGAGTTCACCGCCCTTGATGGCGTGACTCTCGAAGTCCGGCCGGGGGAGTTGTTCGGTCTGCTCGGCCCCAACGGGGCCGGGAAGACCACTCTCATCAAGATCCTCACGACGCTCCTCGCCCCCACCGCTGGCACGGCCCATGTCGATGGGCTGGATGTGGTCTCCCAGGCGGACCTGATCCGGCCCCGGATCAATATGGTCTCCGGTGGCGAATCGAGCGGATACGGAATCCTGAACGTTCGCGAAAATCTGTGGCTCTTCGCCCGCATTTATGGCGTTCCCACCGCCACCGCCTACAGTCGCATCGATCACATGCTGGGTGTGGTTGGTCTGGCCGAGAACGCTGGCTCCCGGGTGAGTCATCTCTCCACGGGACAGCGCCAAAAAATGAACTTCTGTCGGGGATTCATTACCGACCCCCGGATTCTCTTCCTCGATGAGCCCACGTTGGGGCTGGATGTCACCAGCGCCCGGGCCATTCGCACCTTCATTCGCGGCTGGATGCGGGAACACACGGAGCGGACGCTCCTTCTGACCACGCATTACATGGCCGAGGCCGATGAACTCTGCGATCGACTGGCGATTATCGACCGCGGCAAGGTGCTTGCCTGCGACTCACCGGCGAATCTGAAAAAGCAAGTGCAGCGGTATCCGATCTACGAATTGAGCCTGGCACCCGGAGAAAACGGCTGGGCCGATCTGGGTAAGCTGCCAGGGGTTCACCAGAGTCTGACAACCACAACACCCACAACGGTTGAACTGAAAGTGGTGCTGCAAGAAGAGCCCGTGATCGGGGCCGTGGTCCAACGGCTCGTCACGTCCGGTGGCCACATCCTGGCTCTGAAGAAGGTCGAGCCGACCCTGGAAGACGTGTTTATCGAACTGGTCGGGCACGGGCTTTCCGATCCCGCCGAACGACTGCCCCCATCGAACACCCCGGCCTGAGCAATCGTGTCCGTCTCATACAAGAATCCGCAGAGGCTGTCGCATCGACAGAAAGACGATTAGACGTGCAAATGGGAGGGCGCGGCTCCTGCCGAGCTGGACCAGCCTCACGCTCGGCAGGAGCCTCGCCCTCCCGTTAGACCGATGATTGCTCCGGGAATGTGACAGTTTCACTGGATTCCTGGCCTGATGCAAGAACCCGTCTACTTTCCGCGGTTGTTCCGCTCCAACTCCCGGAGGAAATCGAGGGCCTCGTCCACGGTGCCGACGGTCGCCCCCGACACCCGCCCGCGGTCGTCGAGTTCGCGCAGCAGGAGCAGGTCTTCGAA
>PLDW01000403.1 GCA_003136315.1 Gemmataceae bacterium
TCTTTTTTGCCGGGTTAATACAGCGTCACACGCCAGCAGCACGGACTCTCCTTCGGCTCACTTTCACGAACAGTCGCACAATTCTGACGTGAAGGGCGCAACGACCGAGAACGCGGAGGAGGGGCCGGCCATTGAAGTGGAGATACCCGACGCTGTTCGGGAAGCGATGAGCCTACCGCCCCATCCGCTCTCTCCATCCAAGGAGGGCGAGCATGGTCGCTTGGAATGACGCCAGTCGGGGCTGGCAGTGAGCAAGAGTTGGGCCGATCCGCGAATGCTCCCCGCAGGCGTTGCTTGGTGGGCGTGCAATGGGCATGACCGAAAGCCCGCTGAGATTCATTCAGCGGTTCGAGAAAACGAGATGGGATCGGTGCAATTCCATCTGTGCCGGACGTAACGGTTGACTGGTCAAGATCATGTGCCCCACGTACGGATTCGAGAGGAGGAGCAGTGACGTGCTCCCGCTAGGGTTAGTGGCTTTCCAATCAGACCTTCGTTTCCATGTCTGTGAGAATTTGGAGTGTTCCTTCCGGCTGCCCCTCCGCTCGCATGGATTCCCCACCCCCCAGCGAAGAACCTGCTGGAGCCCCCAAACCCCCGGGGCCGATGGGAACGGATACCCCAGGCCGCTTTCCGGAACGCGGCCCGTTGGGGGGATTCCGACTTTCGAGGGATGCAACACCGTGAGTGACCGCCCGAATTCCGTCACCCTCGGGTTCCTGACCGTCCTTCAGGAACCAACTGGTTGGGTCGGTGGGTATCTGGTGACGAACGCCTGGGGCCGGCCGGTGGAGTTCCGACTCACCACCGCCGTCCAGCCGAACCGGGTCCAGACCGTCCTGTATGGTCCAACCCTTTCGGAGTATCTTCATGCAGACGTGATCGGAAAAGCCCTGGTCGAGAAGACCAGCACCAAGCCGGACCTGATCCTGACCGACTGCCCGGCTGCACTCGGGCTGCGGTCCCGGGTGGACATCCCGGTGATTGCGCTGCGGCCTGATGCCGCGTTCCATCCAGCCGACACGCAGTCGTTCACCCACGCGAGATCGCCAGTTGCCTTGCTCCTGGCGACCAAATTCGCGACCGACGAGCCCGCAATCCTGGCCCTGTTGGATGCGGTTGATCCCGCCGTTGACCTGGGTGAGCCGTTCGTTCGTGTCCGGGAGGCAGTGTCCGAAGCACGCAAGATGGGGGTGACCGGTCGTGCAGCCTGATCCCCTTTCTCCACAGCAACTTGAAGCCGATGGCGATTCCGGAGCGGCTCTTCTCCCCTTTCCCCGGGTGGGAGAGGGGTTGGGTCGGGAGGAACGTCTCCACGATGTTCCCCCATCCGTCCCGATCAACCTTGGTGCTGTCAATCCGCCCGGGAGTGGGGAAGAACTCGGAACGATTCTCCTGTCCGCTTCGGAGGGAGAGCCCTGCACCCTTGAGATCGCGGAAATCGCTGTCTCGCTGCCCGCCGAATGTATCTCCCTGCTGCGATTCGAACGACCGTTGGAGGCGGGGGTCCGGGAGGCCAGGTTGCTCAGCGATTCGCCCTGGGTCCGACCGCTGGGTCGGCTTGACCTGAGCGTCACGACCGAGGGATGGAAGTTCCCCACTCCACCAGCCGAATACGTTGCACCCCCGAGGTTGGCCAGCGAGCCGAAGATCGGCCGCCACGAGGTCGACCAGCCGGTACTCCCGGAGAACCAGGATCCGGCCCGGGCTCGCATCCGGCCAAAGCCGTCCGCCGACACGGTTGTGTTCAAGGACCGGCTACTCGTCCTGCTCCAGCCCCCGCTCGACGGGCTCTTTGATGGCCGGCAGTTGGAAGTCCCGTTCGCCCCGTTCCCGTATCAGCTCGAAGGGATCGCCTTCCTGATCCCGCGGCACGCTGCGCTGCTTGCCGATGAGATGGGGCTGGGCAAGACTGCCCAGGCGATTCTGTCGCTTCGCCTTCTGTTTCATCAGGGTGTGGTCCGGCAGGCCCTGCTGATCTGCCCCAAGCCGCTGATGCACAACTGGGCCAGGGAGCTGCGGCTGTGGGCTCCCGAGTTGCCGTTCGAGACCTTTGAAGGAGACGCCGACCAGCGGCGAACGACCTGGCTGGTCTCGAACTGTCCGCTCAAGCTGATCAACTACGAAGCACTCACCCGGGACGCCGATCTGGCAACCGATGCCCGGGTGTTCTTCGATGTGGTTGTTCTCGATGAAGCGCAGCGGATCAAGAACCGCGAGTCGAAGACCGCCGAGGTGGTGCGATCGATCCGCCGGCTTCGGAGCTGGGCTCTGACCGGCACGCCAATCGAAAATCACCCGGACGACCTCATTAACCTGTTCGCTTTTATCGATCCAGGCCGCATTCCGGCGGGCACTTCACCCCGGAAGCTCCCCCAGTTCACCTCAGACTGCATTCTCCGGCGGACCAAGGATCAGGTCCAGTCGGACATGCCGCCGAAGATCATTCGTGACTTGCAGGTCGACCTCACCCCATCCCAGCGGGAGGCCTACAACCTGGCCGAGAAGAATGGGGTGGTCCACCTGAACGAACTGGGCGAGACGATCACAGTTCAGCACGTCTTCCAGCTTGTGATGCGGCTCAAACAGATTTGCAACTTCGACCCCCGAACCGGGGAGAGTGCGAAGCTGGAGCAACTCCTCACCGACATGGAAGAGGTCGCAGCCAGCGGGCGCAAAGCGATCGTCTTCTCCCAGTGGGTCGAGCCGCTTCGGGTGCTGGCCCAGGCCCTCGCTCCCTACGGCGCGCTCCAGTACCACGGGAAGATCCCGCAGAACGACCGCACCCCGATTCTCGACCGATTCAAAACCGACCCAAACTGTCACGTTCTGTTGATGAGCTACGGGACCGGCAGCGTCGGGTTGAATCTGCAATTCACCAACTACGTGTTCCTCTTCGATCGGTGGTGGAACCCGGCGATCGAGGATCAGGCGATCAATCGGGCTCACCGGATTGGTCAGCGGCACCCAGTGACAGTGACCCGCTTCCTCGCAGGGGAGACGATCGAGGATCGGATCGCTTCGATCCTGGAGGCAAAGCGAAAAGTGTTCAACGACCTTCTCGCCCAGGCCGACAAACCCGCCACGCTCGGGCTCGACGAGGACGAGATTTTCGGCCTCTTCGACATCCAGGCCCGGCCGAAACACCGGAGCCAGGCTTCGGGTGAGAAAGGGGCCGACGCCCAGGCAGCGTAACAGGCGAGCGCGTGCCGCGTTTTGTGTCTTCCCATTCCGCGTTCCGTGTTCCCCGATCTGAATAGCAACCCCTCGATTTCTTGGGTGGTGCCCTACTTGCGCT
>PLDW01000357.1 GCA_003136315.1 Gemmataceae bacterium
AGCCGCCCGTGGCACCCTCCATGATCGTGGTAGGTCTTTTCCTGGCATCTGCCTTACCCCAGCGTCACCGACAGAAGAGGGGAACGCAACAGCGCGGAGACAGAATTTCTGGACTCCACCAGCATTCCTCACCGGATCGTGATGGGTCGATCGCGAGCGGTGTGCTGCCCCATCAGACCACTCCTCTCAACTCTGCAACCCTTGAGTCTAGCGAATGACCCCCCTGGTGAGGAGTGTAGTAAGAACCAAACGCTCGAACGGCATTCGGGTGTCGGTGGTCAGAAAACTCATTCCGCAGCGAGTGAACTGGTTCTTCAGGTCCGTCTGGAACGCCGCGACAGCATGGCGGTAACGGTGGAGAAGCGGCGCAGTGACCGTCACCTCGGCCTCGTCCCCGTCCTCGACATCTGTCAGTTTCAAATCCCCACTGAGCCCGGGCTCGATTTCCTCAACTGCGAGGATTTGGATGGCGCACACATCAAGATGACGGGCGGCCAGCGACCGCAGGCCCCCCGTGACCCCACCCTTATCAAGAAAGTCGCTCACGAGGATCACCACACCGCGGCCAGGGAGCAAGGGGGTCGCGGCTCTCAATGCCCGGCTGAAGTCTCCAGGCCCGCCGGACTCCAGGCCCGCGATGAATTCCAGCAACCGGGGTAGTGCTCCTCGCCCGCGGAACACCCCCGACCGGACAATCGGTCGGTCCACGAACCCGACCACCATTACACGATCGAGATTCACCAACCCGATGAACCCGAGGGCGGCAACAACCTGTTTGGCGTAGAGCATCTTTGGGGGCGAGCCAAAGCCCATTGATCCGCTGAGGTCGATGAGCAGATGAACAGGGAGATCTTCTTCTTCCCTGTAGAGACGCAGAAAAAGACGGTCAAGCCGGGCATAAAGCGACCAGTCGAGGAAACGGACATCATCCCCGGCCGCATACGGGCGGGAGTCGGCGAACTCGGACCCACGCCCCTTCTGACGCGACAATCGGTCTCCCTTCATCCGCCCGCTGCGGGCCTTGCGCGAAACGAGTTCGAGCGATTCCAGTCGGCGGAGAAAGTCGGGTGCGAGGAGTTGCTCGGGAGTTGGGTCAGGCATGGGGTTTCCGGAGTGAGGCAGTCAACCTGTTACCTCACCCTCGTGTGAGGTCGGATCGATAACGAGCACAGGGTATTCCCGGATCAGTTTTTGCTGCTCGATGAGCATCCGCTTGAGGCTGATACCAGTGGTCAGGAGCAAGACGACCTCATCCCCATCCAACCGCCTCACCTCTCCGGCAATTCGCGCGGTGTGGCCATCAGCGAATCGAACGAGTCCAGCCAACTGCCGACCAGGCTCGACCCCATCCAGGAGCCGGAGTCGAATCCCGCCCTCGGACAACTCGGTCACTTCCGCCTCATGGCCAGCGATTCGGACTGTCGGTCTCGCAGTAGCCGGATAGCGGAGCCGATAGTAGGCCCTCTTCTCGTCGGGTCGGAGGTTGCTCATGGCGCTCAGAGGTGGAGACTCGAGGTTGCCCGGGACGGGTCGGTCGCCGGGGCGTTGGGACAGGGTTCAGACTCCAGAGTCGCGGTTCGTGGCGGATTGAGCGGAGCCGTGGTGTGACCGTCTGGCGGGCCGGGTTGCGTAAGTAGCCAGGCGGTGGGGGCGATGACCAGGAGTGTTCCCATGATCGTGATCGCGTCCATTTCCTGCGCCCCGAACACGATATCAAACCCCCGGGCCATCACAATTTGGGTGAGCCCGACAACCGCAACCTTGGCTGGCGATCCGCCGCGGAACGCCAGTGTGAGGAGGAGTTGGCCGATTGTCGCAGTTACCCCCATCGCGGTCAGCTTGAGCAGAACACTGGACTCGAACACCTCGGCAGTGGGGTGAGCTAACGTCCCCAACATCGCGGCAACCCCATACGCCCCCACGCAGAACACAATGGCAACCGCCGAGAAGTGGACCACGATCGCCCGAGGGTCAATCCCTCTTAGAGAATGCAGCCCGAGCATCGCCACGGCGGTGAGCACGGCCGCAGCAAGGGCCGCGAACACCCCACTGTTGCCGGTCTCCAGGTGGGGTTGCTCGACGAGCCCGACCCCGATCACCCCGACCAGGATCGCGACCATTGTCTTCGCTCCCGGCGGTGTACCATAAAGCGGCCAGGAGAAAAGCGCCACCCAGATCGGGAAGGTGTTCGTGAGGGTCAGCACGTCGGCTGCGGGGAGTCGGGAGAACGCGAAGAAGGTGCAGAGCATACCGCAACTGCCAGCGATACTCCGGACCCACAAACGCAACGGTCCGACGAACACCAGTCGCGCTCCCACCCAATACGCCAGACAGGCCGCGAACAGCGCGACCAGCCCTGAGCGGGCAATCGCCACGATCTGCCAGTCGCACTGGTGAGTGAGCACATGGGCTAACTCGGCCATCAGGGTGAAGGCCAGGCTGCCACCCAGCATCCAAAGGTACGGGCGAGAGGCCGGGTGAGTCATACAGGAACGATAGCGGACAGGGGCAGCCGGGGGTAGGTGGAACGGGCGAGCTGCCGCCCTGGGGCGGGGCCAGCGACTTGCCCGGCGGGGATGGCTTGAGTGGAGGCGTCGAGTCTGGCTCGGGAGTTTCCAGTTGTCCGCCTTGGCTGGGCGGGATCCGGTCACCCCCCTCGACGCCCCCTCTGTGGGCCAACACCCGCACGGACAAGCCACCGGCCTCGCCCCGGGGGAAGCAGTCTGTCTCATTCGGCCGGGATGCGACCGGCAAAGCACTCCGCCGCGAGCCGGGAATTTCCGATGAGCTCGAACCCCCGCCCCATGACCGGGAGGAGGTCTCGCTCGGCGACTCCTGGATGACCTGCCGCCCTTCGGCACCGTCGGAGACATTCCACTCCCTGCCCGGAACGGGCGGCAATCTCCGCCAACCGGAGTTCCGCCTGTGGACCAAGCCCGTCCGGGTCGGCCATAGCGACGGCGAGGTAGCGTTGCCGGGCCGGATCGCGACGATCGAGCCGATGAAGGTACTCGGCCGCATCGAAGTTCATTCGGATCGCAAGTTGACCACGGGCTGAGAACGCAGTGGTCGTGTAGAGTCCGACCATGCTCTCCTGCTGCCCCGCTTCCCGATACGCTTGACCCGCGAGGAAAGCGCCTGCGGATCCAAGCGGGAGACCGTCTTTGCCGGCCCGCAGTGCGGTGGTGAGTTCCTGCGCCCGTCCCGTGGATGGAGCGTGTCGGTAGCGCAGAAGAGCCTGGAACCAGCCAACCGTACTCAGGTAGTTTTCACGGTGAATGAACCGCGATTGGCGGAGGGTCGTCGCTGCTGCCTCCTCGTCCCCCTCCAGGAAATCACATAAACAGGCCCCGAGTGTTGCGGCGGACATCATCTCTTTGGATCGGCTCTGACGAACGGTTTGGAGAGGCTTGCGGGCCGCCTTTGGGTCTCCCGCATCCAGGTGGGCACGGGCCACCCACCACCACCCCAGATCGGCCCAGTGGGTGTCCGGTTGACGGTCAACCACATCCAGAAACTGAGCCCGGGCGTGGTCCAGGTTGCCGCGGAGTAACTCGACCAGCCCTAGATTGTGAGCGGCGTAAACCGTTTCTGGCGAGTGCGGTGAATCCTCAAGCAACTGCTGGTATTGTGTACCAGCCTCCCCCCGTCTGTTGTCCTCGAAGGCCAGGTTCGCCAGTGCGATGCGTGCAGGCAGAACGTCCGGGTGACCGGCCGCCACGACCTGCCGGAGGGCGTTCTCGACCATTGCCCGCTGGCTGGGTGGGGAGTGGGGTGTGGCCAGGTCAACCATCAGGATCTCATTGTCGATCCGGCACTCGAGTCCGGTTGACCCCATCAGAGCGGTCAAGACCTCATCGAGTGGGGCTCGGTCGAGGTCAAGAGTGACGGGCTCGGCGATGGCCAGTCGCGGGGTCGCGGCTGGGCTCACCCGGACTCTCAATTCGGCCGCATTCCCGATGGCGTCGAAGACATCGACCAACGCAGTTTCTGGGAGGAAGGCGCTGATCTCGGGATGGTTGGGAACCCACCGGGAACGGAATATGCGAACCGACCTGGGCTCATCTCGCGGCTGCGGGTCTGGGCTGACGCCCGGGGCCGGAGGGGGGAGCCACGAGAAGATCCGGTCTGGGGTTGCCTCAAGCGAGGGCCAGGCGAGCACATGGTCGTCCAGGGGGTCCGGTGTACGGTGCGGGCCGAGTGGCCGCATCATCAATCGGGCACGGAAGTAGAGGCACTCCGCAAGGACATTCCCTTTGCGGCAGGAAGGATGCCCGGACTGAAGGACGACCTGATCTAACAGGGCTGTTGCCTTTGCGAAGTCGCCAAGGCGTGCTGCCGTTCGGGCCTGCCCAAGGGTGCCGCATGCCCAGAGGGTTCCGTTGAAGGATGGGCCGGTGACCTTCTTGTAGGCCTCGAGGGCCTCCTTCCACTGTTCGAGTCCTTCGAGACACAGTCCTTCCCGGTAAACGAGCGCGCGTTCGTCGATCCCGAAGGCTTCTCGTGGCGCGCTCCGCAGGCGGTCGAGTGCGACCGCGTACCGGCCAACCCGAATCGCCAGATCAATCTTCTCGGCGTCGGTCTCTTCCCAGGGGTTCGGGCCAGGTGGTTCGTCCGGTAGGGACTCGGCAGGCGGTGGTTCATGTTTCGGACGTCCCACTGCAAGCGTGCCTCCCATCCCCGCCACCAGTCCGAGCAGGCAGATGGCCGGGAGCCGAACTCGTCGAAACCGCCCTCGTACTCGACGAAGAGTGGGCTCTGCGCGAGCCGCAGGGGGAACAGGGGATGGGGTCAGGGGAGCGTCCGCGGTGGGCGTCTGCTCGTCGGTGGTTACGGAAGCGGTGAGTGCCGGTTCTTCCCCACCCGTACTCTTGGGGCCGGACTGCTCCGATTCCGTGGTCACGGCCTCCGACGCTTCGGCAGCGGCAATCCAGGCGGCAAGTGCGGCGGCGTGCTCGGGGTCGGCAATTGCGGGGGAATCCTCGGCCGGAGTGGCGGGGATGGGCTTCTCGGGGGTGGTGGGTTCGGCCTCCGACAATTCGGCGGCGGCAATCCAGGCGGCAAGTGCGGCGGCGTCCTCAGCCGAGGTGTCAGGGGACGACCCCTTGGGATCGGTAGAATGAGCTGTTGGCTCTTCGGATGGTGCTGGGGTCATGGAGGAGTGTGGGTCGCGTAGGGACTTGGGTGCGGTCCCACTCAAGAGGACCCAACCGGACCGGTCGGCTGTATGACTACCATCGAAGCGTGTTTTTTTTTCTTGCCTGGGAATTGTTTTCGAGCAACTTTTTCCTCACAGCCCTCGATAACATTTTCCGTCGAGACGTGAACATCACCCTCACACACGAACCCCGAGAGGAGGGGAACCGATGCAAGTCACTCCGTCGGGCACCTACCCCCAGGCAGCCCGAACATCCACTGAAACCGCTACCCGTGCCACTGGCTCGTCCCCGTCCACGCCAACTGCGAATCCGGCGGACACTGGCGATTTTCAGCCAACGGGGGATCTGGCCAAACTTTTGACGGCGATCCGCCAGACTCCGGATGTCCGCAGCGATGCGGTCCAGTCGGCGTCGGCGCGAGTCGCCTCCGGCGAGCTTTCCACACCGGAAGCCGCCACCGAGACCGCTCGTGCCATACTCGATTCCAACAAGACAACCGGCGAATAGCCGGGATTGTAGCTCAACACCGACGGCCCGGCGGACCCTGGTGGTCCGCCGGGCCGTCGGTTTTTCCGACGCTCAGTTAGCACGCAGAACCGCTGTGTAGCGGGCAATTTCCGCGATCCGACTTCGATAACCGAATGCAGACGGGCGGACGCTCCGACCCGCCGACAACCTCAACACCTG
The DNA here is from genome assembly GCA_003136315.1 of Gemmataceae bacterium. Classification (GTDB taxonomy): domain Bacteria; phylum Planctomycetota; class Planctomycetia; order Gemmatales; family Gemmataceae; genus Urbifossiella. Next base: position 5,847 of record PLDW01000357.1, read on the forward strand.
GAGTCCTTGTCCAATGTCACTGTCCATCCTGAACAACACCTCGTCTCTGCAAGCCCAGACGGCCCTGAACAACACCACCAACAACCTCTCGACGTCGCTCCAACGACTGTCGACCGGCCTGAAGATCAACAGCGGGGCCGACGGCCCTGCCGCCTTCGTGATCTCCCAGGAGCAGTCGGCCCAGATCGCTGGCCTGAACACCGCGATCAACAATACGAACGAGGCCGTCTCGGTGGTGCAGGTCGGAGAAGGGGCCTTGAACCAGGTGAGTAGCCTGCTCACCCAGGTCCGCAGTCTGGCCCTCGACTCGGCCAACACCGGGGTCGACGACGCCAATGCCCTGGCCGCTAACCAGGCCCAGATCAGCAACGCCCTGGACACCATCAACCGCATCGCGACCAACACCCAGTTCGGCAGCAAGGCACTCCTCGACGGCTCAGCTGGATTCAACGCGGTCTCCAACTCGAACATCTCCGGCCTGAACTCCACGTCCGCCACCGCGCTCTCATCGTACACCCTGGACGTCACTCAGAACGCTCAGGCAGGCCAGGTATCGGTTGCGGCCTCAGCGCCGGCGGCCGGGGCCGTCCTGGACAACAACACCGCCCTCGCCCAAAACGAGAACCTCACCTTCAACGGGACGACCACCGTGGCTCTCACGGCCGGGGAGACGAACACCCAGGTCGTGGCCTCAATCAACGCCCAAACCAGCCAGACCGGGGTGGTGGCGTCGCTTGACCCCAGCGCCACGGGCAACGGTAACCTGGTCCTGACAGCCCAGACCTTCGGGCAGAACTTCACAGTCCAGTCAGACACCGCCGCCACAGGCGGGGCCACCGGCGCATCCACCGGGATCGGGACGACCCTCCTGAGTACCTCCGCCGGTGCAGGCGGGGAGATCGTCCAGGCAGGTCAGAACTTCACCGGAACCCTGATCGGCCCCCCGCTGGCTGGTGGTGGCAACTCCACAACGGCACTCACTGGGAACGGGGCCGTGGTATCGGTGAAATCCGGCCTGGCGAACGGGCTGGCCTTCACCATCGGCGCGAATCCGACTAACTCGTCTGTCAGCGATGCGAGCGTGAACGGCGCCACGATCACCACGAGCAATGGCACCCTCCAGTTCCAGATCGGGGCGAATGAGGGCCAGACGGCCAGTCTGGCAATCGCCAAAACGACCACCGATGCCCTCGGGACGAACGTGGCCAATGACCAGTTCTCGAGCCTCGCGCAGATCAACGTCACCACCGCCAGCGGGGCCAATGATGCGATCAAGGTAATCGATGCGGCAATCTCCCAGGTGGCCAACCAGAACGCGTCGCTGGGGGCGTTCCAGACTAACACCCTCCAGTCCAACGCCGCCAACCTCCAGTCGACGCTGACGAACACCACCTCCGCGGAGGCGGTCATCACCAACACCGACTTCGCCTCCGAGATCTCGAACTACACCCAACTCCAGACCCAGCTCCAGGCCGGCTCGACGGTGCTCAGCAATGCCAACCAGACGACCTCGCTGATTTCAACGCTTCTGCAGAGGGCGTAATCTCCGTAACCGGCGGGGCAGAAATCGCCCCGCTGGAGGTCTAGTCCGCCATCCCACCCGACGGTCCAGCCACATCGGGCCTCGACGGAGGGCGGCCCCTACGATGCTCAGGTAGAGGTCGCCCTCCGTGGTGCCCAGGTTGGCTGTCCACGACGGTGGGCACCTGGATTTTCTGTCGCTCACCTGACAGGTGACATATGTCCTCCCTCGGAATCGGCTCATCGACGAGCAACACGACTTCCTCTTCGACCGGGACCGGTTCCGGTACGAGTAGCAGTTCCAGCAGCGCGACCGCAGGGCCAGTGACCTTCAGCGGACTCGCCAGTGGGATCGATACCTCTCAGATCATCTCTTCGCTGGAGGCACTCACCCAGCAGAAGATTTCCGCCCTCCAGACCCAGGGCGACAGCTATGTGAGCCTCCAGACCACCTTTGCCACCCTGGAGAGCAACCTGTATGGCCTGCAGTCCGACACCAACCAGCTTGCCCTCTCGGCCGGGGGAGCGTTCGACGGTTTGACCGCGACTCCCTCGAACACCACGACCCTGACCGCCGCTGCCGGGTCGGCCGCCATTCCCGGGACGTACTCGTTGACGGTCAACTCACTGGCCCAGTCGAACCAGATTGCGTCCCAGGGGTTTTCCGACCCAAACGCCACGCTGCAACAGGGAACCCTGAAGATCCAGGTCGGCAGTGGCGCTGCGGTGACCGTGACTCTGAACAGCCAGAACAACACCCTCCAGGGACTGGCGACCGCGATCAACTCGTCCGATGCAGGGGTCCAGGCCGCCGTCATCAACGACGGGTCTGCGACGCCGTACCGGCTGATGCTGACCGCCACCAGCACTGGGGCGGCCAACAGCATCTCGATCACCAACAACCTGACGACCGGGAGCGGGGCCACCATCAACCCGACCCAGACCACCTTTCAGGCCGCTGCTGATGCCCAGATCACGCTCGGAAGCGGAACCGGCGCACTGACTGTCAACAGCGCGACGAACACGGTGAATAACTTGATCCCCGGCGTCAGCCTGAACCTTCTCCAGGCGAACTCGACCCAGCCGGTCACCCTGGCGGTCGCTCCGGACACCACCGCCGCGACCACCGCGATCCAGAATTTCGTGACTTCGTACAACGCGGTTGTCGATTACATCACTCAGAATTCCTCGTACAACGCCACCACCCAGACGGCCGGACCGTTGCTCGGCAACCAGACGTCGATGAACCTCCAGAACGACCTCTCCGCAGCCATGAACGCGACCGTCCCCGGGGGAACCGGGGGAATAACCTCGCTGGCGTCCATCGGACTGACGTTTAACGCGACGGGCGATATGCAACTCGATACGACCGCACTGTCCCAGGCCCTGAGTACCCAGTCCGGAGTGGCAGCAGTGAAAAACCTGTTCGCCATGTCCGGGACATCGACTAACACTGGGATCCAGTTTGTCCTCGGGTCGACTAACACCCAACCGAGCGCGGGCACCCCGTACAAGGTGAACATCACCTCTCCAGCCACCCAGGGAGCTGCTACTGCATCGACCGCTCTCGCAAGTTCCATCACAATCGGCCCCACGAACAACACGTTCTCCCTGAATGTGGATGGAGCGACGTCCGGTCCTGTCAGCCTAACCGCCGGTACCTATACTCCCACCCAGCTCGCCGCGATGCTCCAGCTACAGATCAACGCGAGCAGTAGCCTCAACGGCAACCTGGTGTCGGTCGGAGTGAACAACTCCAATCAACTCCAGATCACCTCCCAGGCTTACGGGTCCGCCTCCCAGGTGACGATCGGGACGGGATCAGCAATTGGCGCTACCAGTCCTCTCGGGTTCGCCGGCACCGAGTCCGGCACGGGAGAAGATGTCGCGGGCAATTTCGTGGTGAACGGCAAAACAGAGACTGCCACTGGGGTGGGCCAACTGTTGAGTGGGAGTTCGGGGAACGCAAACACAGACGGGCTTGTGGTTCGGGCCACCCTGTCCACCTCTGGGACTGCCAACCTGACCGTCACCTCGGGAGTGGCCAGCCAACTGAACCAGATTCTCAACACCTACCTTGACCCGGTTACCGGAGAGTTCACGACGGTCAACAATGGCTACCAGACCCAGATCAACAACATCAACACTGAGATCGGCGCTGACAACACTGAGGTGCAGACGCAGACAACCCAACTCACACAACAGTTTGCGGCGATGGAATCCTCGATCAGCAGTCTGAAAAGCATCCAAACCCAGTTGACGAACTGGGCAACCGCCAGCGGTTCCTAAATCCGAGATTAAACATGAATCCGTATCGTGGTTATCGCAAGTCTGGCCATTCGACCGGCTGGACCCGAATTGAAATGCTCCTCGCCCTCTACAATGGGGCTCTGGAACGGCTCGACCAGGCCGAAGCAGCACTCAAAACCGGCAACAAGAAAACCGCTATCCCACTGATGGCACGCACTCAACTCATCGTCTCGGCTCTGGCCGCAGGTGTGCGACCCGGTCCGAATCAGGAGATGACCACGAACATGCTTCGGTTGTACGATTTCGTGGTCCGCCAGTTGACCGAACCGGAACTCCAGCGAATTATCGACGCTCGCAAGATCCTGCGCAACCTCCGTCAAGGCTTCGAGGCGATCCGCGAGGAGGCCAACCATCTGGAGCGGACCGGCCAGATACCACCTGCCGAGCAGATGCAATTGATTCTTACGACAGCATAATTGTAATGGATGGCATCAAGCTCCGGTCCCAGGAAGCGGGGACCGGAGCTTGTGTGTTCTCAGACAGGAGCCCGCCGAGGATGTCGGAACTTCTTTAAGACGATTAATCGCACACACGGGAGGGCGAGGCTCCTACCGAGCAGTACCACATGTACGCTCAGCAGGAGCCTCGCCCTCCCATTATACCGATGATTATAATTGGAATCACGAGGCTCGGCAGGAGCCTTGCCCTCCCGTTATACCGATGATTGTTCTTGGAATCAGATGGCCTGCGCGGGTGTCGTATCCGGGCAGCAAAAAAGACCCCTTCTGCTTCGATCATCTGCGTGGGGTGCTCTCACCCGTCGCATCCTCATCGGGAGGGATCACTTGTGTTTGTCATCGGTGGAGGGATCGTCGTCACGGTCTGCGTCCTGGTTGGGTTTAGTATGGCTGGTGGGCATGTGGAAGCCCTGATCCACCCGTCGGAATTCGTCACGATCGGGGGGGCCACTGCCGGTGCGATGATTATCATGGCCCCGGTGAAAGTCCTGAAAGATATGCTCCGTGGGTGCATCCAGACCGTGAAGGGATCACCTTACGGGAAAGCGACATGCGCTGAACTGTTCAAACTCCTTTACGCGATCACCCGGATGACCCGCTCCGAGGGGGTTCTCGCCCTGGATCAGCACCTCAGCGATCCGAAGGCCAGCACATTGTTCAAGCAGTATACGAAGATCAGCAGCAACCATCACGCCCTCGATTTCCTGTGCGATTCCTTGTCCCTGATCGTCGACGGGCAGGCCGAGACGGAGAAGCTGGCAGGGTGGCTCGAGGAAGAAATCACGGTGATCGACCGGGAACACCACGCTGCGTCTGGAACCATGGCGAAGGTGGGGGACGGACTCCCAGGGTTCGGAATTGTGGCCGCAGTACTTGGGATCGTGGTCACGATGCAGTCGATCGGTGGGCCGGTGGATGAGATTGGAGAGAAGGTCGGTGCGGCACTGGTTGGGACGTTCCTCGGAATCCTGATGGCGTACGGGTTTGTCGGCCCAATGGCCGCGCGGATGGAGTCTCTGGGCGAGCAGGAATCGCTCTTCCTCCGGGCGATCGCAACGGCAGTCGTGTCGATCAACGAGGGTGCTAACCCACGGGAAGTCGTCGTCCGGGCTCGCCGCATCATCAGTACCGACTGCCGTCCCTCCCAGGCTGAACTCAAACAGATGTTTAGCTAGCGCGGATCTGGACGCAGATTGTGCTGGGCCATGTTGGCCAGATTTCAGCTGCGGTGTGGGACAACCTGATCGGAGGTATGAAAAGTGGCAGGGCATAGCGGTGGGTCGTGGAAGGTGGCTTACGCAGACTTCGTCACCGCCATGATGGCGTTCTTCCTCGTCATGTGGATCGGAGCCCAGGATACGAAGACGCGCCAGTCAGTGGCGAATTACTTCGTCGATCCCTCCGGAGTGTCGAAGAAGCCGGTTCAGAGCGGGGCCGTTCTCGATACCCCAACTTACGGAAACACTCCGAAGCGAGACGCACCCGATATGGGCACTGGGCGTGATCCGCATGACCAGGTGCCAGGTGCGCCCAGTCCACCGACCAAGGTCGTGAGCGATTGGCTGCACGATGACCCCAAACGGGTCCAGATGTGGCAGGCCCGGGCACAAAAGGCGAAGGAAGCCGCTGCCCGTTCACGCGAAGTCGTGGAAAATCGATTGACCGTGAAAGAAGTGGCCACCCAGGATCTCTCGAAGCAAATACGGGCCGAGTTCACTGCCTCTGCTGCGACCGTCCCAAGTGGTGTGTTCCAGAACTTGCTCTACGGAACCATAGATGAAGTGAACTGGACTCAACTCGCGCAGGATCTCCTTCGGTAAGCAGGCGGTTCGTGGTATCATTTGGGGAGGAGACAAGGTTGCCAGGCAAGGACTGGCTTCCCAGACTCCCAGCTAACGGCACGCAGAATCGGGACAATTTGCCAAAAAACCGCTTGCCTGCTCGGATCAGGGGGCGTATACGCCAAGGTCGTCTCGAAAGTGGGGGGCATCATGCGACGACTCTTCGGACGGATCTTGGGGTTAGGATTCCTCCTGGCGGTTCTGATGGGGTCCGACCCGCCGCATATGCTTCCGCCCCCCACGACGACGAAAACACCGCCTCCACTGGCCCCAGCGCCGTTCCCACCAGTGCCTACGATTGCCAACCCCTCACAACTCCGCTCCGACACCGAAGCTCTGGCTCGGGAACGGGATGAGGCCACGAAGTCTGCTGGCTCGTCGTCGACCACCGAGCGGGCCATCGTCAGAGCCCAGCTCCTGGATCTGCTCAAACGAATCAACGACAAGCAATCGGCTCCCAGCGCGCCCACCCATTCGGCGAGCCCGCCGCCCAAAGAGAAGTTCAACCTGGAGGGATCCAGGCCAGTTGATGTGGTCCGGATGGCCGAGAATCTGTTCCGGAGCGGGGATACGTTCGCAGCCCTTCAGGCGTTCCGGTCGGTGGACCAGGAAGTCATTCCCCGAGAGGACCGTCTGTTCGTTCAGTACATGACCGCCTGTTGTCTCCGAAAGATGAACAAGCGGGCGGAGGCGGCAGCGCTCTATCGCGAGGTGGCTGAGGCCAAGGATGTGGACGAAATTCTTTCCGGGTGTGCCATCTCTCAGTTGTCCATGATCCGTCGGACCCAGGATCTTGAGGCCCAACTTGAACAATTACAGTCTCGGCCGAAATCTCGGTAAAATGCTGTCGGAATCTTTGTCGGAGGACCGACTTCCGGATTTTCTGGTTCTACAAGAATTACTGTCGGCGGTGGCTTCTGCCGAAAAGCTTGTCGCGGAGATTACCGCCCGATTCGATCGCGGTGACCCGGCAAGTGGCTTGTGTGACCGCCTCAACGAACGGGTGGGGGAAATCGGCCGTGGGGTGAGCGCTACCCGTGGTGGCTTGCCTGACCCGGTTGGTGCTGCGATCGCCCAACTCCTCACCCACGTGCAGATGGCCGTGGCTCGTGGGGATGCCTGGTTGACCCGACCCGAGGTCAATCTCCAGATAACCCGCCATCGTCTCCAACGTGCGTACGGTTTGATCCCGCGGGCCCCCTAATTCGCCCCGAGTTCACGATGTCGCCAGCCGTCACAGCCGTGCCATCCGTCCCCCCACCGCCGACCCCGGCAGCGGTGACGCAGGCACCCACGCCAACGGCCCCACAAGACACATTCGGCAGCATCCTCGCCCGTGCAACGGGTACAGCAGCGGCGAATGCCGCCGCACCGATCACGCTTCCCGAAGCGGCTCCCCCAACTGATGCGACCGTGGTCGCAGCCACAGCAGCGGCTGGCAACTTTGTGGTCGGTTCTGGGATCGTGTTGTCGAGCACCGGGTCACCGGTCTCCCTCCCGACCGCCGAACCACCGACGAGTCAGGGCCAACCTGCGAGTCCACCACCAGCACTGGGAACCACCCTGAGCCGGGCGGAACAACTCCAGCTCCGGCAATCGGTCTCGCCCCAATCGCTGCCACAAGCAGTCTCCCGACGCACAACACCGGCAACCCAGACGAGCGAACAGTCACCGACTCGGGCCTCAACTGACACGACCCAAAATCCGACTCCTGTGCCGATCCCCGCAGCCATTCCGACCCCGGCCGCAGTCGCTGCGCTACCAGTCCCTGCCACTGGACTCCCCGAGGGCCGTTCGCCGGTTGTTTTGGGTCAAGCACCCTTCATCTCCGACCACACCACTGCCCCTCCATCGCTGGCGACCACCACAACCGGCACGCCACCAGTCCCCGTTACGGCCACAGTCGCGACCAGCGCCTTACCGGACGTTTTGGTCGGTGACCGTCCGTCGATGGCGGGCGAGCGATTTGCCGCGATCGCGTCGGCTGGGGCCAGGTTGACGACCCAGAACCCCACAACACCCTCTGGAGCGTTCGCTGGTGTGTTGAGTACGGTTCACAGCCCCACGAACCTGGCTGCGAGTCCGCTGATAGCGGCGGCCGGGCCATCTGTCCAGCCGACCCCCGGGCTGACAACGGTCGGGGCAACCCAGATTCCTTCGCTCACAACAGTCGCAGACTCGTCCCGAATCAGTGGCTCGGCGACAGCCAGTGCCGGTGTGCAGACCAACCTGCCTGCCTCGCAAGCCCCGCCTGCCTCCGCAGTCAGTCGGAGCACGAATCCAACTCTGGTCGCGACTGGGCTGATGGGTCCGACAACCGGTTCCCCCGTGACACCTACTGCCGTCCCGGCATCCGCGGCAGTCATCTCAACATCGACAGCGCGGTCAGCCGGGCCAACACCGACCAATCCCGATGCCCCAGTGAGCGGCCAACCCGCAGCCATCCAACCGACACCAGGACAGTCGACGGTTGGGGCGACCCAAACGCCAGTACCGCTTGCAGCAACTGTCGTCCAACCGACACCAGGGCAGTCGACGGTTGGGGCAACCCAGACGCCAGCACCGCTTGCAGCAACTGTCGTCCAACCGTCACCAGAGCCGACGACAATCGGGGCAACCCAGATTCCCTCACCCACAATGATCGTGGATTCGCCCCGAACCAGTGGCTCGACGACTGCGAGTGCCGCTGGGCTGACCACCCTGCCTGTGTCGCTGTCCCCAGCGACCTCGCCCCCAGTCGGTCTCAGAGGGACGACAACTCCCACGACGATCGGGACGGTGGGTCCGGCAGCCGGTCCCGCCGTGACCCCTGCCGCCGTTCAGGCGACCACGGGCGTGATCTCGACATCGACATCGCGTGCAGAGGGGCCGACCCCGAGCAACCTCGAATCCCCCTTGAGCGGCCAACCGACCCTCAGTCCCACCGCTGTGATCAGTGGCACTACGACTGTCTCAGAATCAGGTCTCGGGTTCGCCGACCTGCTGCGCGAACGATACGCCGAAGCCTCCGGAGCCATGACCTCATCGGCGAATTCGACTTCAGCCGGGGGTACAGCCTTCTCTGGGCCGGTCGGGTTTGCCACTTCCACTGTGGGATCTGTCGCGGCGACCACACCCAGCCAGGCCACCTCTTCGACCCCGGCCGCACAGATTGCAGAGGGGGTTCTGGCTCACTCCGGGGCAGCCACCCAGAACGGCACCACCGAATTCCGCCTCCGGCTCGATCCACCCGACCTCGGGCCGGTCCAGGTTCACCTCACCTCGGACGGTTCATCGATCCGCGGCGAAGTTGTTGTGTCGAATGACTCGGTTCGCGGGATGATCGAGAGCCAGTTGCCGGAACTCCGGCAGCGCCTGGAAGCGGCCGGGGTCACGGTTCAGCAGTTCAACGTCTCAACTGACACGGGCGGGGGTGGCCGTGGAAGTCCACCCCAGCAGAGCGAACCCGACCCTCGATTCGCCACAGACACCGTTGCCCCGATCCGCACGCCCCCGCCACAGACACCCGGCCGACAGTCGGCCGGTCGACTTGACGTCACGGTTTAACCCCCTTACCGTCCAGGAGAGTCACGATGGCCACCAGTCAGACCAGCAGTACCTCATCGCTCGGAGCGATCACCTCGAATCAGTTCCTGCAATTGCTGGTTGCTCAGCTCCAGAATCAGGATCCGCTTGACCCGGTCAGCAGTACGGATTTCATCAACCAGTTGGCTTCGCTGAACACCGTTGAAGGAATTTCGTCTCTTAATGCAACCTTTTCCCAGGTGCTGCAACTCCAACAACTCACGCAGGGCAGCAGCCTGGTCGGGAAGACAATCACGTACACCCCGGCAGACGGCGGGGCGGCGGCCACCGGGACAGTGAGTTCCGTCTCAGTCCAAAGCGGAAGTTTCGTCTTGCAGGTTGGCTCAACCCAGGTTGGGCTCAGCCAGGTGACGAACGTCCAGTGACGACCACAGCTACGACCGGCAGCGGGAAGCAGGCCCACTGGTCGTGAGAGCAGTTGATTCCAGTAGGAACTTCCTAAACGGCGACACACACCACTGAGGATGATCAATGTCTCTGACAAGCGTACTGTTTACAGGGTCGAGTGGTCTACAGGCGAATTCGGAGGATCTTGATGTTGTCGGGAACAACCTGGCCAACATGAGTACAACGGGGTACAAGGATCAGACGACGTCATTCAAGGACGTCGTGTACCAGACCCTGAACCCCGGGTCGGGTCCGACGGCAACTCTGGGAGGAACGAACCCGGTTCAGACCGGATTTGGGGTCACGGTCGGGGCGACCTCCACCAATTTCTCGCAGGGGGGGATTACCCCCACTGGCAACAGTCAGGATGCAGCCATCCAGGGGAACGGATTCTTCGTGCTCAGCAGCGGAACGGGATTGAACTACAGCCGCAACGGTGCGTTCTCGGTCAACTCGGCTGGATTCCTGGTTGACCCAAACACGGGGGATCTGGTCCAACGAACCGGGACGGTCGGAGAGGGAACGGCCACCACCCCCGGGTTCCAGGTGCCCGGGAACAACAATATCCTGATCCCCATCGGGACGGGGATACCAGGGACCGCCACCGCGAACGTGACACTTCAGGGAAACATCGATAGCCAGACTGCTCTGAATGGCACGGTGAATGCTTCGATCCAGGTGTACGACTCTCAGGGTACGGCCGAATCGCTGGACCTCACATTCACCAACACCGGATCGAATACCTATACTGCCTCAGCCACAATCAGCGGCGGCACCGCGACCGTCACGGGGAACCCGGTCACATTCGACCAGAATGGATTACTCGTGTCTCCCAGCACCTTGGCCGTTGCTGTCACCGGAATCCCGGGCGCCGCCGCCCAGACGATCAATCTGAATCTGGGGACGCCCGGGGACGCGAACGGGTTGACACAAACCGGGGGGGCCTCAACGGCCAACGCCGTCAGCCAGGACGGAGCAGCGTCCGGCACCTTGACGTCCGTCTCGTTTGACCAAAGCGGGACCATCCAGGGCTCGTTTACAAATGGTCAGACGCTCCCGATTGCTCAGCTCGCGATCGCAAGTTTCAACAACCAGTCTGGCCTCCTCCTCCAGGGGAATAACTACTTTGCCGCATCCGCAGCATCGGGGTCGGCCCTGGTCGGGACGGCCGGGAGTGGCGGCCTGGGAACAGTCCAGGGGGGGTCGCTGGAAGGCTCGAACGTGGACATCTCGACCGAGTTCTCTCAATTGATCATCGCGCAACGCGGGTTCCAGATTAACGCTCAGACAGTCACGGTCGCCGACCAGACGCTCCAGACGCTTGCGGGCATCATCTCGCAAGGCTGACGCAGTCGAACAGGGCGGGGTAGATCTCTCCGCCCTGTTTTCGTTTTCACTTCGTTGGCGATCAAGAACCCGGGACAGATTCGGCCGCTTCGCGTATAAGGATGAGCAGCCAGAACCTAACCCCCCCGACCCCCTTCCTGGCATTGGTCTCTACAGGCTTCA
>PLDW01000268.1 GCA_003136315.1 Gemmataceae bacterium
CACATCCAGGAAGTGCCATTCGGCCGAAGGCCAGGGTCGCTGGACCGAAAGCAAGCGATGCGAATGATCAAACAACGCAAAGGATCTTTCCGCTGTATCACCTATTCGCCCGACGGCACGACATTGGCCTCGGGAGGAGGTCAGACACAGTATGGGAACGACCCGGGGGTTGTCAAAATCTGGGATGTTGCCACGGGCAACAACGTGAGAACCTTGGGAGAAGAGCATCCCTTCGCCGTCTCATGTGTCGCGTTTTCGCCGGACGGGAAGAAGCTGGCATCAGGTAGTGGTTTCAGGGATGAGGGTGACATCATCCTGGTCGATCTCCGTACTGGTCAGCATACTCGCCTGACACAAGGATGGGATGCAGCCTGCTCTCTGGCTTTCGCTCCGAATGGCAGGACTCTGGCCTCGGAAGGGTACCGCGGAGCGATCCAGGTGTGGGATGTTGCAAAGAAGGAGGAAAAGGCAGCACTGATCCTCGAATCTTGGCCACAGAATATATTAGCTAGAGGAATTATTGTACATCCAGTCATATTTTCTCCTGATGGACGACTGCTAGCAGCGGGAGTCCAGCATGACCAACGGCAACCATCGCCTTCTGGTCGAAAACGTTGGGTTCATGCGAACGAGATCAGGCTCTGGAACTTGCGTTTGGGCCGAGTCCAGAAGACGCTCTGCGGACACACGAAATCCGTCACCTCCATCGTGTTCACTCCGGATGGCAAGCTCCTGGCGTCGGGAAGTGAGGACACAACCATCAAGTTCTGGGACGTCGCAACCGGGGAGGAAGTGGCCACCCTCCAGGGCCACGCGAAGCGAATCAACTCCCTGGCCTTCACCCCGGACGGCGAGAAACTCCTCTCGGGCAGTACCGACAAGACGGTCTCGCTCTGGGACGTCGCTGAACGGACCAGTCACAGGACGTTCGACTGGGGGGTTGGTCAAGTCTTATCAGTCGCGGTCGCTCCGGATGGGTTGACGGCCGCTGCCGCGGGCAGCCGCAGCATTGTGATTTGGGATCTGGATGTGTGACGGATTCACCTCCCCGAGAGTTCCCAGGGCGAAGGGCAACTCGACCGAAAGCACACCATGCGAATGATCAAACAACGCAAAGGATTCTTCTGCCGTATCGCCTATTCGCCCGACGGCACGACCTTGGCCTCGGGAGGAGGCCAGACGCAGTATGGAAACGCCCCGGGGGTTGTTAAAATCTGGGATGTGGCCACGGGCAACATAGTGAACACATTGGCGGAGGGGCATCACTACACCGTCACATGTCTCGCGTTTTCGTCGGACGGCAAAAAGCTGGCCTCAGGCAGTGCATACAGGGATGATGGTGACATCATCCTGGTCGATCTCTGTACGGGAAAGCAGAATCGCCTGGCAGGGGGGGCGGCTTTCTCTCTGGCTTTTGCCCCGAATGGCAGGACGCTGGCCTCGGGAGGATACGGGGGTGCGATCGCCGTGTGGGATGTTGCGAAGAAGGAGGAAAAGGCGACACTGATCCTGGAATCTCAGCCACAAAATATATTAGATAAATGGACCGTTGTGCATCCAGTCGCGTTTTCTCCGAATGGGCGAATGCTGGCGGTGGGAATCCAGATTGGCCAGAGGCAACAATTGCCTTCTCCCAGAGAGCGATGGATTCTTACCAGCGAGATCCGTCTGTGGAATTTTCATTTGGGCCGAGTCCAGAAGACGCTCCGCGGACACACGGATACCGTCACCTCCGTTGTGTTCTCGCCGGATGGCAAGCTGTTGGCGTCGGGAAGTGCGGACACAACCATCAAGTTCTGGGACGTCGCAACCGGGGAGGAAGTGGCCACCCTCCAGGGCCACGCGGAGCGAATCAACTCCCTGGCCTTCACCCCGGACGGCATGAAGTTACTCTCGGGCAGCGACGACAAGACGGTCTCGCTCTGGGGTGTCGCCGATCGGACGAGTCACAGGACGTTCGACTGGGGGGTTGGTCAAGTCTTATCAGTAGCGGTCGCTCCGGATGGGTTGACGGCAGCTGCCGCGGGCAGCCACGGCATTGTGATTTGGGATCTGGATGCGTGACAGATTCACCTCCGCAAGAGTTACCGGTCCGCGGCGATTGCTTCCACATCGTTTGACCAGTTGGGGCCGAGGTGATCGCACGTAACCGCGACTCTCGCCCGGGGTTGTTCAGGTAGTCGCAACTCCGGAGATATCCGATGCCCCGCCTCCCCCTCTCCCTCCTGGCGTTCTCGCTCACCCTCTTCCCGGCGTGTTCTCGTGTGGCCTGGACCCCGACCTCGGTCGAGGCCGCCCCCACCAACCCGACCGCGGAGCCCAAAGCGGGAACCTTCCCGGACGAATCCCTCGTGGTCGGCGGGCAGAAGCGGGAGTTCCGGCTGGTGGTCCCGATGAGCGTCGACCTCTCCAAGCCCGCCCCACTGGTCTTTGCCTTCCACGGGATGGGGATCGACAGCAAAGACCTCATGCCGAAATACACCAAACTCGACGACCTTGCGGCAGCCCGGAAATTCCTCCTCGTCTACCCTGCTGCCCAGGGCCGAAGCTGGGGTCTCCTCCCGGACAAGGTGAAGACCGACCTGGCCTTCTTCGATGGCCTGCTCGAACACCTCCGCAAGCGGTTCCAGGTCGACTCCGACCGCGTGTATGTGCTCGGGATGTCCAACGGCGGCTACTTCGCCCACCTGATCGGAGCGGAGCGATCGAAGACGGTGGCTGCGGTCGCCTCGCACTCAGGCCCCCTGGGATTGCAAACACTCGGCGGGATCAAGGCTACAAGGAAGTTTCCGGTGATGATCGTTCACGGCGATAATGATCGACTGCTACCAGTCGACTGGGCCAGGGAGAACCGGGACAAGTACAAGGCCGAGGGGCACGAAGTAAAGTACGTCGAAGTCGCCGGGTTGGGACATATGTGGGCGACCGGGGAGAAGATCAACGATCAACTCTGGGAATTCTTCGAGAAACACCCACGGAAATAACTGCGAACCGAGATCCGAAAGCGGACCCCTCGGGGACGGAAAACCACGGGATTGAAGGCCCCATCGGGGCCTTCAGATGGTAACCCGGGGAACGTGGGCTAAGAACGTGTCCAAGATCAAAACCGTGTTGTTCGCCGAGCGTGTGAATAGGAGCAAAGCGTCCGCACTCGACGTGGCATGGCCATCCTGGCCATGCTGGGCCGACACGGGCAAGATGCCCGTGCCACCAGATTTCACGGTCTCGTTTCTGGACAACTCCTAATCGTCGCCCTTCTTCTCCCGATCATCGAGCAATTTCTTCTGGGGCTCTGTCTCCTGATAATCGAACTCTTTCTTGATCAGCCCTATGACCGAATCCCGTGCCTTGAAGAACGACTCTCGAGCATATTCGTTGACCACTGCCTGATAAGGTGGCATCATCTGATTGCGATACTGAGGTGGCAATTGGGCCAAGATGGAGTTCATTGCCTGACTACTCGTGGCGGCATCTTTGAAATCCTTCAAGACCTTTTCCTGTCGATCAGCGACCACGAACACGTAGTAGGTATCCTTTGGCTGGTCGGGGAGAACGAACACCGTCTTCGCTGGCTTCGTCCGATCCTCAACAAGCATTTTGCTCATCTCCGGGGTTGGATAGGGGAGATCCGCCGAGGCTCCGAGCTGGAACAGTCGAGCAGACCCACCCTGACCCATCCCGGTGATATCGTTATTAATCTGCAGGGGGGACACGTTGTCCACCTTGAATAGCTTGACCCGCTCCTGAGCCTTGGGGTCTCGCGTCTTCGCCATGAGGAAGTACTGAAGGTCGCGCATGTAGGGGATGAAGTCGATGGGTGTTCCCCGGTCGTAGGAACGGATTTTCGTCGCGATCTCCTCGGCCGCAGCCTTCGCCTTGTCCCTGGCCTGAATCCGTTTCCATGCCGCGACAACCTTCGGCCGTGCCTCTTCAAACGTCACGTTCTTGGCCTGTTGCTCCTCCGTCCGCCACGCCAAAAACCACGGGTCAGGCTTCTCAAGTGCTGTGCTTTGGGGTGGTCGTTCCGGATAGAATTCGGGTTTGTACGTTCCGCTCAGTGGCTCCCGTGGACGAAACTGGGTACCCGGAGCGTAGAAGAACCGCTGTCCGAAGGAAACCGGCTGATTCCCGTGTGGGTTGAATCCGGCCCCCTTGTCGAGCACCTTCTTGAGGGGGGCCAGTCCCTCATCGTCGGTGATCGTCCACTCGCTCTCGAACGTCTTCGATTCCCCGGTCGAGACCCCCCGAGTCTTGATGAACTCGGCGATGGCGTCCTTCGCCGGTCCCTTATTCTTGGCCTTGCCTCCATCGGTGAACTTGAGGACATCATCCTTGAGTTTTGTGAGGTCGGCAACCGCCAGTTCCCGCGCCTTCGCCGCAAGCGCCTGCTTGCTCAACTCTGGCCTCATGGCTTCAAACGAGAGCGGTTGGGGTTTGGCAGCCTCGTAGGCAGCCACCCCGCTGGCCGCGGTCGCGAGCAGCCCTGGTCCCGGGATGGGTCCAAGCACCAATGGCACCCCAGATTTCACCCGCGCCACCCTCTCGGCCACGATCGTCGACCCGTAGGCTGTGGCGACGGGTGAAAGCACATTTCCGAACCCGCCTGCCAACCCCGCGCCACCGCCGACCGTCACGGCGAGGGTCCGCGGCGTCAAGAAACTCGTGTCGAGCAGATCCCTCGAACCGACACTCGAACCGCTCCACTGGTTGCGAACCGTAAAGTTGTGCATCTCGACAGTCTTCTGATATTCGCGCCGGAGGGCCGGATCGGTCGCTGCATAGGGCGCAATTGTGATCGCATTCCAGCCACCGAACCCGGGGAGCACGAGGGCTGCCGCCACCGGCCCCTTCGCCAACTCTTCCTCCGCGAGTTTCCGGTAATACGGCTCTTCACCGGTGACCGAGACCCAGCCGACTTTCACCTTCCGCGGCTCCCGGAACCCAGGTTCCTCCTTCATCGGGGCCGACTCGTAGTCTTTCCGTTCCGTGAACAGCCGCTGGAGGTCGGTGTCGGATGGTGTAGGCACCTGATCAACGAAGTTCGCAGCCGGCACGGCGAGAACCTCGTAGGTGGTCGGGCTTGTCTTCTCGCGGTAGTAGTCGAACAGTTCATACGGGGGGGTGAAGACCGGGAGGGCGCTGAGCGTCCGGTCGGTCCGCTCGCTGACCGGGCCGAGTAAGACTGTCTGGGCAGTCCGGACCCGGAACTCGGCTTTCAGAGCCTTCTGACAGGCTTCCCAGGTGAACCCCTGAATGTCCCGTTGGAGGGCCTCTCGAATCGGAGGGTCGTTCAACCTTCCCAGAACCTCCCGCTGAATGAGGAGGTCGACATCGCCATCGGTAAACTGGATGCCGAGCTGGTCGGCTTTCTTCTCCCAGAGCATAAACTCAATCACGTCCCGGCTAGTCCGGTTGGCTACGGCGGCGATTTGCCCACCACTGAGCGATCCCCGGCTCAACTCAAGAGCGAGAGCCGTGGTCCGGACCAGTTCCTTGTCGGCCGACTTGCTCTGGGGGTTGTCGAGGATCCTCTGCGACATCCTCGCGAACTCCTGGGGGTTAGCCAGCGCCTGCTGAAGTTGCTCCGCAATCAGTGGGGTGGCCTGTGCCCGCTGATCGCGCAGGGTAGTGCTGAGAGAGCTGAGAGCCTGTTGAAGCGCCAGTTCCATAAACCGACTGGCCATCACCCGCCTGGCACGGACTTGTGCCACATCCTGCGAGTAGATTCGGGTTCCATCGATCGTGCAGAGCTGGTCGCCCTTTTTGGTTTTGGCACCGAACCAGCGTGGGAACCAATCGAAGAAGTCGTTACCTCCACCGAGGCCGCTTGAGAGCACAAAGGTGAACATGATGAACACAGTGACGACGGAGAAGATGGCTCGCTGGTTCCGCCGGAAAATATTGAATGGATTGTAAGCCATTGCCGATCCTCGGTTTGCGGCGGCGGCCGGGGGTCGCCGAGCGGCTGCGGGGGTTGACAGCCGTGATATCGCTGTACTAAGGGTGAGGGGCGCTTTTGTCGCCCTCAAGGGTCCGATTGTAGTAATTCTACCGACCCGAACAACCACAGCCAGTCCTGTCGTACCCCGCGACACTACAACTGGCAGGGGTGTATGACAGGCCAGGAGATCGCCACTCCCACCCTCCCGGTGAGTCGCACATGAACCCGACGCCTGGGGACTGATCCGACCCTCCTCATACTGGAACCCGCAGAGTCTGTCGTATCTAGGCTAAGACGGTCAGACATGCAAATGGGAGGGCGAGGCTCCTGCCGAGCCGCACGACCCACACGCTTGGCAGGAGCCTCGCCCTCCCGTTAGACCGATGCTCGTTCCGGGAATGAGACAGCGTCTGCGGTTTCCTGTATCAGGATCGTTACCTGGCAGTGGACCTCCCCGTTCTGTTGAGACCAGGCATACAATCGAATCACGCTCACGACCCAGAATGGAGTTCCCGCTGGTGCCTACGCCACGCAAGAAGCCGGCGAGCAAGACCTCGACCGAAGCGAAGAAAACGACCCGCGGCCCGCGGAAGAAGGCCGCCGCACACCCCATCCCGGCGACAACGGGGGTTGAGCCTGTTACCGGCCAACGCCCGAGAACCGCACCGACGGGAGGTGGGAATGGCGCTGGTCCACCCCCAGCCGGGGGCCGGGACTTCGACCTCGTGATCGTCGAATCGCCAGCCAAGGCGAAGACGATCAACAAATACCTTGGGCAAAGCTTCCGGGTGCTGGCCAGTTACGGCCATGTCCGTGACCTTGCCAAGCGGAAGCTGAAGGGGGAAGAGGTCGCCGGCATCCGCATCGCCGACGGCTGGAAACTCCGCTACGTCGTCGACGAGGACGGGGACGAGGAGGGTGGCCGGGGTCGGCGCCGGTCGGCCGCGGATATTCTCGCAGAACTCAAGCGGGAGGCCGATCGGGCCAACAGGGTCTATCTGGCCAGCGACCCGGACCGCGAGGGCGAAGCCATCGCCCGGGACATCGCCGAAGAAATCCACCTCGACCCGGCCCGGACGTACCGCATCCGCTTCAATGAGATCACCAAGACAGCGATCCAACAGGCGCTAAGCCAGCCGGAGCAGATCAACGCCGATCGGGTCGCGGCCCAGGAAGCCCGTCGGGCGATGGACCGGGTCGTGGGGTTCCCGCTCTCGAATTTGCTCGGCAAAAAAGTCGCCGGTGGACTCAGCGCGGGGCGGGTGCAATCGGTCGCGGTCAAGTTGATCGTCGACCGGGAACGGGAGATCGAGCAATTCCAGACCGAAGAGTACTGGAGGATCACCGCACTCCTCGCGCCGCCAGAGGCCGGGGTGACGTGGGTCGCTGACCCGAAGAAATCGAAAATCCTGGCGAAGAAAAAGCCTGGGGAGCAGGCCCCCACAACACCTGGCCAGGCCACGAGTGGTGCCGAGGACGAAGAGGCACTCGTCGATACGGAAGACCGTGAGGCCCCCGCGGATGGCCCAGCCGAGGGGCCGGCCGCGGCTGCCGTGGCCGAGAAGGGTGGGCTACCGAAACCACCACCCGGCTCCTTCCTGGCGGAACTCGTGAAATGGAACGGGGCCGACCCGAAGCTCGGAACCGAGGATGCTGCGGACGCTGTGGTTGCGGCTCTACGGGGAATCCCGTTTGTGGTCGCGAAAGTCGAGCAAAAGGATCGGCAGGATCGGCCCGCACCACCGTTCACGACCAGCACACTCCAGCAACAAGCGTTCTTGCGTCTGCGGATGAGTACCGGCCGGACGATGAGTGCGGCCCAGGCCCTGTACCAGGGGATCGACCTGAAGGGCCAGGGGCAGACGGCCCTGATCACGTACATGCGGACCGACAGCACCCGTGTCTCCCCGGATGCCCTCAACACCGTCCGGACGTTCATCGGGTCCAATCCAAACCTCGGAGCGCCGTACCTGCCCGCCAAGCCGAACGTGTACGCTTCCGGAAAGGCCGCGCAGGAGGCTCACGAAGCGATCCGACCGACCGACGTGAACATCACCCCGAAACAGGCCGAAGGGATGGGACTGGGCGGGGACCAACTAAGGCTCTACGAGTTGATCTGGCGGCGGTTTGTGGCCAGTCAATGTACCCCGGCGGTCATTGCCGTGACCACCTACGACATCACCGCGGCCCCCGGCTTGTTCCGGGCACGCGGACAGGTGATCAAATTTCCGGGTCACCGGAAAGTGCTCTCACCGGTCGGCGGACAGCAGGACTCGGAACTCCCCGCGGTCAAGGAGCAGGACATTCTCGATCGGCTCGACCTCTTCGAGACCCAACATTTCACCCAGCCACCGCCGCGGTACAACCAGGCGTCGCTGGTGAAAGCTCTGGAGAAGGAAGGGATCGGTCGCCCGAGTACGTACAACTCGATCATCTCAACCATCCAGAAGCGGGGGTACGTTTCTGAGCAGAAGGGTCGGTTCTTCGCTGCCGAGATCGGCAAGGTCGTGACCGACCTGCTCGTCAAGAGTTTCCCCCGGATCATGGACCTGAAGTTCACCAGTCACTTCGAGGAGGAGTTGGACGAGATCGAGACCGGGAAGTGCCACTACCGGGAGGTACTCGACGAGTTCTGGGGGCCGTTCTCGGAATTGCTCAAGAAGGCCGGGGAGGAGATGGCACCGGTCCGGGAGTTGACCGGGGAAAAATGCCCGAAGTGTGGCCGCGACATGGAGAAGCGCTACAGCGCCAAGACCGGCAATTCCTTCGTCGGGTGTACCGGGTGGAAGGACAAGGAAAACAAGTGTACCTTCAAGCGAGATTCCGATGGAAAGGAGATCGCTGGCCCAGAGGTGACCGATATCCCGTGTCCGGCGTGTGGCCGATTCATGATCCGGCGCGAGGGCCGCTTTGGGGTGTTCTACACCTGCGAGGGCGCTCCGGAGTGCCCGACCACGATGAATCTCGGGGCAGACGGGAAGCCAGTAGTGACTGCCCTCCCGACCAAGAACAAGTGTCCCAAATGCGGGAAGCACAACCTGCTCCTGAAAGAGAGCAAGGCCGGAAAGAAATACGTCCAGTGCCCGGACGCAAAGTGCAAGTTCATCTCCGATTCGGATGCCCAGGGGAACCCGGTCAAGCCTGCGGACACCGGGATCGCGTGCGAGAAGTGCGGCAGCCCGATGGTTGTCAAGGTGGCCTGGCGGGGGCCGTTCCTGTCGTGTTCCGGATACCCAAAGTGCCGAAACGCGAAGTCGATCACAGTCGAGTTGCGCGAGAAACTCAAGGAGAAGGGGATCGAACTGCCTGTCCAGGAGAAGAAGGAGAAGACGAAAACGGAGATGCCTGCGGTCGAGATTACCGAGAAGTGTCCGGACTGCGGTTCCGCGATGCAACTGAAGAAGTCCCGATTTGGCGGCCGCTACTTCCTCGGCTGCGCGGATTACCCCAAGTGCAAGGCCACGGCCAAGTTAACCCCGGAATTGCAGGCTCAGATCGATGCGGCCGCCGTCCAACCCACCCCCACTCCCGCCGGGTGACATCGTCAGTGGCGATTCCCAAGGCAGTTGGTGAGAGAAACTCGACCAGTGAGATCGGGTGCCACGGNNAGCCGCCCGTGGCACCCTCCATGATCCTGGTGGGTCATTTCCTGGCGTCTGCCCAATGGCCCGTCTCGCGTTCCTTCGGATTCGGGTTGACCGCACGCCGTCCGACAGGTCAGAGTATCGTCTCCTGGAGAAGACCTGCCCGCTGACCGGCGGGGAGAATGAACTCGCGGCTCGCTCAGGGAGGCAGCGGGAGAAAATCGACCAGCGAGAACGGGTGCCACGGGCGGCTAGTCCGCCCGTGCGACGCCTTTAAGGGCGGGCTAGCCGCCCGTGGCACCCACAAGCGCGGTAGGTC
>PLDW01000226.1 GCA_003136315.1 Gemmataceae bacterium
GGGACTCAAAACCTCGGCTTTGGCGCGAGCCTGACCGGTTACACCCCATTGACGTGACCCAGAATAGACGGTGGAAAATCTCCCTGGCAGTCACGTGATTCGCCGGACACGAACTGTCCGGTCGAGCAGCCATCCCGCACGAGCGATCACGGCGACTACGATCCCGACAACTACTCCCCCCGCGACTGCGACCCCGAATAGCGCTCCGGCCAGGCCGACTTGTTCCGGCCAGCTTGCTCGGGGGAAGGCTGCGAACAGCACTCCGAGCACCAGGACTGCCAGGCACCAACCCGCAGCCGATAGAAGGGGGAGCCGCGACGAAGTGGCACCCGGGGCGGGTTGCGTTCCGGTGGATTTGGCCACTTGTGGGCGAGTTGGTGGGGCAGGGGGTGCGGCCGGTGGATCGAACACGATGACTGGTGGGGCTCCCGGGATGCCCCAGATCGCACCACCGGCCAAACCCAACCGCTGCATCTCACCTGGCCACTGGGCTTTGACAACCCGAAGGTCGGTCGGGGAGGCAGGGACGCCGCCCGCCAACCGCACCCCCCGAACTCCCGCCATCCCCACCCAGCGAACGACTCCGTCCAGTTCCGGTATAGCCCCCCCGGTGTGGCATTCGACCGTGGGGAGCCTTCCCCCCTGGCCAGCCCGGAGCCGGACGACGACAACGCCCCGAAATACACTCCCTTGCGCCGCGGGGATGTCGAGATCCCATTCCCGCTCCGTCCTTGTATCGAGCCGGTTGTGCCACACGATCCCGGGTGAGAACTCGGGTGAGACGGTGGCACCCGGTGAGAGGCCGCTCGCACGCACAACAAGGTGATGCGGTCGACCAGCCGGGAGCGGGCATTCGACGATTGCACGGTAAACGACGGACGACTCGTTGACCTCGACCAGCCCGAAACCGCGACCCTGGGTGGCTTGTGGGGGGAACAGAAGCAACCGGACTGGCGGGGATGTTCCGTCGGCACGGAATGCCCACCCCCGCTCTTCCGAAGGGAGTGGTGTCCACCCCCGGTCCCGCTCGACCCGACCGGCCCAGCCCTCGGCTGGCTGGATTCGGAGGGATCTGGTCACGGCCTTCATGTGGAGCAACTGGGGAACCGGCGGCTCGAACGTGAGCGGCTCCGGGGGCGGTTTGCCGACCGGGGCCTGGGTCGATGTGGCGAGCCACTCCACCGCCCCGTCCTTCACCGGCTTGTGGAACCAGACTAGAACCCGCCCATCGACCTGCGACCAGTCGGCGACGTCCGGCCCACGAATCTCAAGCACACGGGCGGCGGGGAGGGCGAACTCCAGTATGGGGACGGGATCGCGGGCGGACCAGCGGATCAGGCCTTCGCCGTCGGCCCGGTGGGGGCCGACCCGCCAGGTTGCCTCCTGGGTAGCAGTTGCCGGTTCTGGACTCGGGTGGAGGGTGGGCCGGAGTTCGGCCACTTCGTCGAGGCGGGGACTGAAGGCGAGGACTGGGACTGCTGGGTTCAACCGCAGATCCGGGACTGCCTTGAACTCCTGGAACAACGCATCCGCAGCGAAGTCGATGACCCCGATCCGCTGCCCGATGCTCTCGATTGTCACTCCGGACGCTCGCAGGCCATAGACACCGCCTTTGCGGTCCATCCCGACTGGGCGAGGGAATCGCAAGACTGGGTGACGGGTTGGTGCAAGTCGAGAGACGCATTCGAGGGTGACCAAAGCCCGTCCGTCGGCGGGTCCGGTGAGGTCGATGCGCAGCGGCCGAACCCCGTCTTTCTCCGGCCCGACCGTCCAGTCTCGGACTACCGCTGCGGTCGGTGGAGCGATTGGGCGGACCACGATCCGGACCGGTTCGAGGTCGCCGGGAAGCTCGAAGCGGAAGCCAGCCACGGACCCGGAATCGATGCGGACGTCGTAGCACGCCGTCAACCGGGCCTCAGCCTCGGAAACGTCCCAGACGCACCCTTCCCGGACAGTCATCGTCGCCGCTCCGGCCGGTCCCTGTCGCCACCGCACTTGAACCGTCCTCAGCCCGCCGATGGCGGCTTCCAGCCGGGCCACATCTGTTGCGAAGGCGATTTTCTGGTCGCCGAAGCGACCGACCGCCTGGAACTGTCTCGCCCCCGCCGGAGCGTTGAAGACGATTCGGCTGTCGAGTACCTCGGGCACACCGAACCGCACGTCCCGGTCGGACCCGGACGATCCAATCGGGACCACGAATCGAACCTCAATGTCGTGAGTGCCGCGGTCAGGCAGAGTGACCGTGTACAAGTCTGGTCGGACGGCGGCCGGGTGAGCCACCTTCCCGTCGACCGTCACCCGCTCCAACCGCACGTCAGCGAGCGGCAGACCGAGCGGGGTTTCACCGTCCCGGAAGGAATGCACCGTATATCGGACCACGAACCGAGCAAACCCCTCCTCTGCTCGACCGTCGTAGCTGGCGGTTGTGATCACAGCGCCGGGGGCCGATTGTCGGCCGAGAGAGTCCAGCCGGTCAAGGAGAGAACGGGGGGCAAGAACGGTCTCCCGGGCCGGGGCATCCGCCGGGCCAGGAAGGATGAACACCACGTCCTGAGTTCGGGGTTGAGCCCGAGCCAGGGCGAGGTGGACCGAACACAGAAAACCTGCCCCAACCACTGCTGCCAGTGCGGTTCGATACGGCAGGGTGAAAGGGCCCCCAACTGGTGCCCGGGGGGACCGCCCACGGGTGATCGTCATCCAGGCGAACCCCACGAGCCCGGTAGCCAGGGGCGGGAGTGCGATCCGTACCCAGGCTGCCGGCCCGAGCAGAACCGCGATCCCGGTCGTGGCGAGGATGACGACCAGGGCGAACCCGACTCTCCGCTTTGCCCGCCTCGCTCCCACCCAGATGACTCCGGCCAGCATGGTTGCAAGCGCCATCCCAAAAGTGGTTGCGGTCCGATTTGGGGTGACGAAGATGATGTCCCCAGGGAAACGCATTGTTGATTCCCCGGCAACCGCCGAACCGAGGAGAGGGGGGAGGTCGGGCTCCCGATCCACTCTGGTGAAAGGCCACACCGACAAGGCGTCGGGAGAGAACGCCCACCATCGCTGGATTCCAGCCGGGACCGGGAGCCCGGGAAGCGGACTCGTCACCCTGCGGACCACCACTCCTGTCTCGCCGGGGAGGTTGTATCGGACCTCGAATCGAATCGGGTCGGGGCCAGCAGGGATCGGCAGCCGGAGTTCCGACTGGCCCTCATTGCGATCCGGTTGGCACCGACCGGGGTCGAGCCAGTAGCCGCCGACGCAGACTTCCCGGACCGTCGCTCCAGCAGGGAGCAGGATCGCCAGGCTGGGACCGCCGCGAGAGACGATTACTCCCCCAAAGACAGCTAACACCGGATCGGCGGAACAGGAGGTGATGAGATAAAGCTGGTCGAGCGACCAGATCAGGGGCTGACTGGATTCGGTGGTAGAGAGAGCGTCGCCCGCAGCCGGAGGGTCCGCTCCTGGGGCGGGTGCCCCCGCTCCGCAGACAGCAAGCTTCGGGGTGGGAGCGGCCGCCCCAGGGCCGGTTGCCACCGTCTCCAGGACCACCTCGTGACGCACTGGGCGGGCAAACCGGACAACCCAGTAGGTCCCCGGTTCGCTCCTGAAGGCGGCTCCGGTGGCGATAATTGGGCTGAATCCCGCGCCTGGTCGCGCCAGGAGCGTTGCCAGACCAGGGAACCTGTCGAGTGCGAGCGGGGTCGCCCCAACGACCGTGTTGGATCCGGCCGCCACAGCCCATGTCCGCGCCCGGCCCGATCGTCCGGGTTCAAACACTGTCACGGCCGGAACTTCACCTGCATGGACCCGCAGAGCGATCCGGGTGACTGCCGCCCCCCTCCCAGCGGTCGTGGCAGGGTGCGTTTGGATTGATGCGGTGAACTTCGGCAGAACCGGGGTCAGAACCAGGTCTCCCTCGGGTTCCTTCCCCCGGAAGGTGTAGGTAACTGCGGCATCTGCCGGTGGGGGCGGTTCCTCATCATCGGATTCGGCGAGCGTGATCGCAGCGGGAGACGGTCGGGGGGTCAGGGACCAACCCGGCCCGGGGCAGAGGCTGACCCACCCGTCCCGGGCCGCTGCGTCGACTGTGGCGAACTGCGGGAGCGGGAGCCGGGTGGGGACGCCGCTGGGTATCGACTGCCCACGGAACGAGAGCCGAAGTTCCACCCGCTGCCCAGCGATCACCGGGCGGAGGAACTCGACCGTCGCACCGCCTCCAGGGGCTGTGGACCCCAGCCCGACAACGTCGTCTGGTGTTCCTGTCACCCGGTCAAGTGTGAAGCCCGGCGGCGTGCGGAACGACACCTGAAATAGTGGCCCGCGAGTAACTCGAACCGCAACCTGGGTCAGAAGCCTGGCTCGCCCACCCTCGATGCGCCACTCCACTGCCTCGGTGGTGTGAAACTCCATCTCACTTCCAGACACGCGCAAAATCGGGGGGCGGCGGAACGGTTCGGTCAATCCGGGCGGGAGGAGAGTTCCCACCAGGTTCATGACCCGGCTCCGGTCCAGGCCAACAGACGATTCGGTCAGCCGGTAATCGAGCGAATCCCACGACTCGATTTCTAAATCGGGGTGGACCCGTACCTCAAGTCGCTCGTCACCGATCACGGCTCCCACGGGTCGGATGAACGGGAGTGGGGCCGTCTTACCGCGGGGGAGGGGCGCAACGGCTGTGATCAGGATTTTCCCCCCGACTCCTTGTTGTCGGAGACTGACACGTAATTCCCGTGTTGCAGGGTCCATCCGCCAGCCAGCCCGGTTGTTCACCACCACGTCCGTCACCTGTAACCCTGGGGACAGAGTGAACGACCAGCCACCGACCGACCCGTGGGTCGGTCGGAGATCGTACTCGAACACGCAAGCGGTCTGGCCGGGGATCAGATCATACTGGGCAGCCAGGGACGCAAGTACGACCCCCTGGAGCCTGGCTTCCCCGGCCCCGCGGACCGCAAATTCCACCCGTGGCCGGTCCCCGAAGCGGACTCTCCATGTCCGCTGGGTGCCGTTTCCGGTCATCGGGAACGGGCCAGTGACCAAGACGTCGGCCGCAGCCGCCACTGGCACCCGGTCGGCCGGGAGGACGAGATCCAGAACAGCGACCGGGGTTGGGGGGAAGCGGAGGTCGAACTGCCGGTCGGAGGCGGCCCCTGACCCCACCGCCGACCACCCCGACTTCAAGACCTGCTGTCCCGAGTCGGTCACCCACACTCCAGGACTGACCCCCGCCCCGCTCCACCCCGTGCCAATGATCGCGGACCGCCCGTCTCTCCATGTCGCTGTCCTTAGCGCCACCCGCAGCGGATCGAGTGGGAGCACCCTACCCCCCGGGCAAGAGTTGTCGATCACCCACTCAGCCTCCCCGATCAGATCCCCGCCCGTCAGCACCGCCGTGTAGTGAGCTTCGGCAATGCGTGGGACCGTTCGAGCTGCCCGGGCCAACTGTGCCGCTGCCCGGACACGGGTCTCGAATTCGTCCCGCGGCATGCGGACGAGCACTCCGGGATCGAACGCTTTGATCGCGTCCGGGAGGTTGCCCTCGGTCACCCGGGTCCGGACGATCGGGAATGGGTCTTCCGCTGGAGCGGGTTGCATGGGGACGAGTCCGGCCGCACCCATGACGGCCATTGCAGGTCCGTCAGTCGCAGGCGGGGCTCCCTGTCCGGCCACAGCCGCAAGCCCGACCACGACGGCCAGAAGCGAACCCAGGACTGTCGAACGGGATCGGGACATGGTCACTACAGTTCAGGCACGGAGTTTCGGGGAAGGGTTCCCAGGGCTCCCGCCCTGGGCTAAGAACGGCCGCCGCTCCGCGGCTCAAAACCCTGAGCTTTGCGGCCGCAGGTCGCTCGCTCTTGGGACCACCGGAGTAAACCCCTCGACTGTGAGGCAGAGGAGAGTCAAACCGCCCTTTGGCTCCCCCTTCCTTCTTATACAGGAACCCTTGAGGTTGTCGCATCTAAGGAAAGACGATTGGACGTATAAATGGGAGGGCGAGGCTCCTGCCGAGCCGTACCACCCTCACGCTCGGCAGGAGCCTCGCCCTCCCGTTAGATCGATGATTGCTCCTGGGATGAGACAGCCTCTGCGGCTTCCTGGATCAGGGGACCGATTGCAATCCCGCACATTCTCCCGTTTTCCTCTTGACCTCGCGACCTTCCGAGGTATAGCCGCACGATTCTGAGTGCCAGTCTGTCGTCAGTCTTGGGGAGGGTGCCGCATGGATGCGGTGGACACGCCGGGTTCGAGTCGGTCGGCGGTCAAAGGGGTAGTGGTATTTGCTGCCCTGATTGGCGTGCCGCTCACTGTCTGCCTTGGCACTCATGCCCTGGCCACCGACCCACCAGCGGCCAATGGGGTTGTCCCGGCAGGGGGGTCGATCCCGCTCTTGCCGAATGGGAATGGCATGCGCGATCCGAAGAACCCGGGCTGGTCGACCGACCCGACTGACCCATTCCCGATGCCCCCGGAACTGGCCAATATCCATCTCATGGAGCAGACCGACACCGAGGCAATGGCCAAGTCCGGTGGTTGCATCGTCTGCCACAAGACAGTCGGCGACCCGCACCGCAAGGCCACCCTCCGCCTGGGGTGTACCGACTGCCACGGTGGAAACGCCCAGGGGGCGACCAAAGAGGAGGCCCACATCCGGCCCCGCAACCCGAACCTGTGGCCCACTTCCGCGAATCCGGTCCGGTCCTATGCCTTGCTCAATCACGAATCTCCAGAGTTCATCCGGTTTACCAATCCGGGCGACTTCCGGATCGCTCACATGAGTTGCGGCACCTCGGGCTGTCACCCCAGGGAGGTGCAGACCAACCGCAAGCAGATCATGTCCACCGGGTGCATGCTCTGGGGAGCGGCGGCCTACAACAACGGCACCCTCCCGGTCAAACGGGCCGTCCTGGGTGAGGCTTATGGGATGAACGGGGCCGGGCTGCGGCTCAAGACGTTCCCCGCGCCAACTCAGGAAGAGATGGACAAGAAGGGGGTTGTCCCGACCCTGGATCCGCTCCCCCGATTCGAGATCACCCAGCCCGGCAACGTCCTGCGAATCTTCGAGCCGGGCGGGCGATTTCAGCCGGAAATTGGTATCCCGGAGCGGGAAGAGGAACCTGGTCGACCTCGGACCCGGCTCAGTGTCCGCGGGATGGGGACTCTCAACCGAACCGACCCGGTTCTGGTCAGTGCAACCAAGACCCGGCTGTTTGATCCGACACTCAATTTCCTCGGAACGAACGATAACCCGGGCGACTTCCGATCCAGCGGGTGTACCGCCTGCCATGTGGTGTACGCAAATGACCGCTCCCGAATCCACTCCGGGCCATATGCCAAGTTCGGCAATCGCGGAATGACCGCGAACACCGATCCCACCATACCCCACGACGAACCTGGGCACCCGATCGACCACAAATTCACCTCGGCCATCCCGGTCAGCCAGTGCATGGTCTGCCATGTTCACCCGGGCACGACCGTGATGAATAGCTACATCGGGTACATGTGGTACGACGAGGAGACGCAAGCACGGTTGATGTACCCGGGGCGGCAAAAGAATCCGTCGGCCGAGGAGTTGATCCGGTCCATGCTTCGGAACCCGAACGAGTCGGCTGCTCGAAATTACCTGTCAGACCCGGCGTTCGTGGCCGATTTGACTCAGCTCAACCCGCTGATGCCGAACCAGCAATTCGGGGACTTCCATAGCCACGGCTGGGCATTCCGGGCCGTGTTCAAGAAGGACCGTCGGGGGAACCTGATCGACTATCACGGGGGTCTCGTGGGGCCGCCAACCCCGGAAAAGCTGATGGCTGCTGTAGAGTGGCCGAACAATACCCGGAAGTTCCATCAGGATGAGGACAAGAAAGCCAAATTCAACGACCCGGTGAGTGGCGCGTGCGCGGCGGTCGAGGCCGAAAAGACGCTCAATGCCAGTCGCGCTGGCACCCCTGTCCACCTCATGGACATCCACATGGAAAAGGGGATGCACTGCGTCGATTGCCACTTCTCCCAGGACATGCACGGGAACAACCGGTTACACATGGAAGTTCGCGCAGCCACCGAGATCGCCTGCATCGACTGCCACGGAACGGTGACCAAATACACCACCCTGAAGACATCGGGACCGGCAGCCTACACATCCGCCCCGGACGGGAACGGGAGGAATCTGCTGGCGCTGAAGACCCCCGAGAACGGTCCCCGGTTCGAGGTTCAGGATCTGGGCGATGGGAAGGTCCGGATCTTCCAGAATTCGATGGTCGAGAAGGGTCTCCGCTGGGAGATCGTTCAGACCAAGGACACCATCACGAAGGGGCATCCCCGGTTCAACGAAAAGGCGGCCCTGGCGAAGACCGTCCGGGTCGATCCCGCGAATGGACGAATGGTGTGGGGCGACATGGAGACCCTTCCCGGTGGAGAAGAGTGCCGGGCACACAATGACAAGAACATGAGTTGCATCGCCTGCCACTCGTCCTGGAACCCGAGTTGCTACGGGTGCCACTTGCCGCAGCGGGCGAACCTCAAGACCCCGGTTCTGCACGCTGATGGGAACGTGAGCCGGAACTACACCGCCTACAACTTCCAGACACTCCGGGACTGTACCTACATGCTCGCCCGGGATGGGGACGTGACGGGCAACCGGATCAACCCGGCCCGGTCGAGCTGTGCTGTCCACGTTGGCTCGTACAACGGGAACCGGGAGTCGATCTATATCCAGCAACAGACGATCTCGGCCGAGGGCTATGGGGGGGTCGCGTTCAGTACCAACGTGCCGCACACGGTCCGCGGGAAGGGGGCACGTGAGACCAAGCAGTGTACTGACTGCCATCTGTCCAAGAACAATGACAACAATGCCTGGATGGGACAGTTGCTCATGCACGGAACCGGGTTTATGAACTTCGTTGGGAAGTACGCCTGGGCTGCGGGCGGGGAGGAGGGGCTCTACGGCGTGGTGGTGACCGAGACGAGCGAGCCCCAGGCGGTGTTGGGAAGCGACCTGCACCGGATCGCGTACCCCGATGATTATCGCAAGCACGCTGCGACCGGAGGGCTCCTGAAGAACGCCCACGAACACCCCGGGCGCGACATCAGCTCCGGGGTGATGCATCCGTTCAGGAAGTCCGAGGTGCTGATGGTCCAGAACCGCGGCGAGTTCCTCTACGCAGCCTGCGGGGAAGCCGGGATCCGGATCTTCGACATCGCGTTCATCGACAACAAGGGGTTCTCCGAGCGGATTACCACTGCTCCGGTCTCACCGGTCGGGCAGAAGTTCTACCTGCCGACCCGGTACGCCACGTTCATCGCTGCCCCGACCACGGTGGCGGTCGACCCGACCCGCACACACATGCCAGCGAACAGGGAGCAGCCGATCCACTCGCTCTTTGGCTACCTGTACATCTGCGATAAGTACGAGGGGCTGATCCTGACGGGCGCGGCCAGCACAATCGATGGCAACCCGGTGAACAACTTCCTCAAGCGGGAGGTGACGTTCAACCCGGACGGAATCCTTGCTGGTGCCAGGCACGTAGCAATCGTCGGGCACTATGCGTATGTGTCGTGCGATGCGGGGCTCGTGGTGATCGATATCGACAAGCCGACCGAACCCAAGGTGACGTCGGTGATCGGGGACAAGGTCTTGAAGAGCCCGAAGATGGTGGCGATCCAGTTCCGGTATGCGTACGTGTGTGACGAGGAGGGAGTGAAGGTACTGGATGTGACCGACCTGTCGAAACCGGTGCCGGTGTCGATGATCCGGATACCAGATGTCCACAATATCTACCTGGCCCGGACCTACGCCTATGTGGCGGCGGGGCCACGGGGTCTGGTGATCCTGGACACCACGAACGCGGCGGCGCCGCAACTGGATCAGGTGTTTAACGCCGGTGGATGCATGGATGATGTCCGCGACGTTAAACTCGGAATCGCGTATAACAGTCTGATTGCCTATGTGGCAGACGGCAAGAACGGGATGCGTGTGGTGCAACTGACGTCGCCGGAAACACCGGGGTATGAAGGGTTCAGTCCCCGGCCGACGCCGCGCTTGATCGCGACCTTCCGGCCGAAGGAAGGGAAGATCCTGTCGGTGGCCCGGGGTCTGGACCGGGACCGAGCGGTAGACGAGGATGGCAACCAGATCGGCGTGTTCGGCCGAGTGGGTGCCCGGCCGCTCAAGGGAGACGAACAGCGGAAATTCTACCTCCGCGGCGGTCTCCCGTGGTACGTGTCAGACGACCCGTTCGACAACACGCTGTACGATTGGAGGGTGCTGTACAAGAAGCCGTAGTCGGGAAGGGAGAGGCCACCCTGAACGAGAACGAACCGGCCGCGGGCGAAAGCCCGCGGCTGGCTCGTTTCACTTAAAGAGGCCGCTTTGGGTGTTCAACTCGTCGAAGGTTTGCCTGAATTTAGTTACATCAAATCGATTGAAAAGCTTGAGTCTTTCACCTAGTCGATCCTCAATCGGAACGGGGGTCTCGTTGTTCTCTCCTCCCAAGGGATCGGGGACATTGGCTTTCTTTTTGGCCTTGGGATCGGCCCGAAGCCGGGTGACAACCAAGGTGTCCAACCGGCCACAGAGTCCTGTAATGACAGCAGGTTCGTCCTGCTTGGGAGGCGAAACTCGCAATTCCTCGCGGAGAGTGAGGAACGCCCAAGCGATGAGTTGCGCCGACTCGGGGTCAGCGATCAACTCCTTCTCGTCGCGACCCGCTGCGATCACATCCTTGAGCAGCCGGAGAGCCTGATCCCGGTCGTAGTGTATTCCCTCCAACACTTCTAACGCTTCTTGGCACCACACATCGATTTTGGCGCACACCTTACGGATCGCTTCCGGTTCTCCAAAAGTCTTCTGGTCGAAGGCGACGGCGAGCTCTCGTTCGAGAGCGCTCAGACGAGTCACAAGGCCGTCCTTAGCATCCGCACGATCAGTCCCAATGCCGTGGCGAACCATCAACCGGGTCATCCCCGAGAGCCACGGACGGAAACTCGGTCGACCGGGCTTACCGACATACCCGCGTTTCTGTCGAGGACTTGGGAATACGAGGTCGTGATGGCATGCGTAGCAGTCGAATGCAGCAAAATCGAGACCGCCGTCAGACGCTCCGGGCACTTGTCCGATTAACTGGATCGAGGAACGAAACGTCGCGAGAGTGGAAATGGCAAGCTGACGAGCAGCGTAGACCTCGCCTCGTATCGTTTTCCCATCGACCGTAACGTCTTCCTCCGAGCGGTAGTGGAACACATCCCAGGCCGTTTTCGCCGTTTTTGGCGACTTGGCGAGATCGACGAGGTATGGCATCTCACGGGGGAATCCCCAGTGGCGGGGTTGGTCGCGGAAGTAGGCAATGACGTCAAGCGGAGGAAGGGGGGGATGACCAGCTGCGAACATGTCATGAGTGACGAATTTCCCCTGATCAAGATTCCCGATGTGACATTCCGCACACTTCGCCGCCCGGACCTTTGGGTCACGGAGATCGATCAAGTTGTAATTCGTTTTTTTCCCAGGTGGCCACTCCCGCCAATCGATACGATTCGCGAGCAGCTTAGAGTGGGGATTGTACCAATTTGAGGCATGTCCGTGGCACATCTCACAAGTGACACCTTGGCTACTGTCGAAATGTTTGACTGTCAATTGTTGTCCCTTGACCAATGGACCCGTGGCGGTCGCATGGCACGCTAAGCAACGGACATCTTCGGTCGCCTTGAACCCTGGCTCAGCCCGTTTCATCTCCCGTTCCATAGCTTTGCCGAGAGGACCAGTCAGGTTTTGAAACGACCTTGAGTGAAGGTCGTTCTCGCTCCAAATCAGGTTTTCATCGAGACGGATGAATTTTGTCGACCCGGCTTTGACAAACAATGCCACACCGGGGGGGTAGGTTGCACCCTTCTGGGTTGAGTGACACAGAACACACTGCCCGATCCCCATGAGGGTCGGAAGGGTACTCGGCTTGTCGGGGTCTTTCTCCTTTTCCTTCTCCTGTGCCGCAACAGCAGCCGACGGGACCGCCCCTCCCATTGCAAGCCCAAACACTGTGCCACCCGCGACTGCGAACAAGCCAACCAGCCGGGAAAGCCTCCGAGTCTGATCCGTCGTCATTGCGATCCTCCCGAAGTGTCGAACCCGCTCTTGAGGCGACCGAAGTTATACTGGATCTTGTTCAGCTTAGTCGTTCCGAACGCGCCTGGGCTGTTGAATCGCGGCTCCCCTTCACACGATCGAGGGAAGTGAAGGTCACACCCCAGTTTCTGAAGCGGATCCTGCCAGCCCGGGTATTTCGCTGTGCCCCCGCCCGCGTGGTACATCGCTACCGTTCCCAGGTAATGCGCGGCCAAGAAGTCCCAATCGTGGTTGCGTAGCTTCCCGTCATGCAGCGCGCTACCAGCGAGATCTCGTCCCAATTGACCTAGAAGTTCCGACGAAACCGGCGAGGTGCTCCTCTTGTCCTCGGCCTGCTGCACGTCCAGGAGCCATCGATCCAGATCGCTCAAGACGTGTTCAGTGACGTTTAAGACATCGGTCTGGCTCGGAGCTTTTGGAACGGCTTGACCCGGTTCGGTTCGGCGTTCCATCAGGTAGCGGAGATCCTTCAGGTGGTCCAGTTGAGGCGGGGGCACGTCGCGGAAGATCTTCTGGGCGACCAGGGCTGCGGGTACCGCCGTTGCTGTGTACCACACCTCCCAGCCCGGCCATCCGAGCGGCTTGCTGGTATCCGTCCCCGACCCGCGCGGTTCACCGTTCCCGACCGTCTGGTGACACGCATAGCAACTGTAACCGGCGAACTCCGGCCACGGGGCGTTCGAGTTCTTCGCCCGAGCCTGGAGCACCTCGACTGCCGCTCGCAGGCTGGCCACCTGGCCGATCACCCACGCTCGTGACTCATAGGTGGCCGTATCATCTGGATCTTTCCAGTGCTTCTGATAGGTCGGCTGGTAGTGGAACCGGGTGTACTCGAAGGCCAACCGCGGGTGACCCGCCGCGATCAGATCGTGATTCACATCTCGGTCCTTACCACCCACGTGGCATGTTGCACAATTCGACACCCTGGCCACCAAGTTCTTCGTCGGGATGAACTTGGACTTTGCCTTCTCCGGGTTGGACTTCGACTTCCAACTCGGCTGGTAGTGGATAGTCAGCCATTCCTCCGATGTCCCGTGACACGCCGCACATCCCACCCCCTCAGCGGCCACTTGCGGATTCGCCCCATCCACAGAGTGGCACTTCAAGCAAAGTTGGTTGAGGTGTGGTGGGCATGGCTTCTCCTTATCAGGTTCCAACAGCCGCGCCATCCGCACCGAAACCTGGTTGAATAGCACCCGATACGCCCGTGAATGGGGATCGTGAGGGTCGTTAGGCCCGACCGACAGGTCTGGTGCCCAGGTCGTCAGCTCACTCCCGGGTCGACCCGTCTGCCCGCCGCCGTGGCAGGACGCCGCAGCACATGAGGTTGCAGGGGTGACATCGCCGTGTGGCAGGCCCACACCGTACAATTTGTTCGGCTGAAGGGCCGGTAGGGTCGCGGGGGGCAGGTCAGGCGATCCAACCGCCCAACCCGCCACAACGATCCCTAACATCAGACAGACCGCAGTTCGCACGGCGAGTCTCGTGAACGAGTACACGCATCCTTGCGGGGACGTCCGATCGAGTCAGTTCGGAATCTGAGACACTTAACGCAGAAGTCGTTTCAACCCGTCCCGGGTGTCGTCGGGGTTGATGGCGAACACCATCTTCCCGGGAGGGAGCTTGAGGTTCTCCCACTCCCGAGTATACGGGGCAGCATCGTATTTCTCGCCCCATCCCATCCGTGTCCGTTCGGCCGCTGCGAGCCCGTAAAACAGTTGGCAGGCGATGTCCCGATCGTATCCCGACAGGGGGGTGCTCAGGCCCTTTCGGAGCAACCGATCCACTCCCGCTCGCACATCCTTCCCGGTCGCGTGGGTCAGTTGTTGGCGGAGAACGGCCAGGGACTCGGCGGCTGTCTTCGCAACCGCTGGCATCTCCTCCGGCTTGTTCCCCAGTTTCGGCCGTGGAACCTCAACTGCATTGAGTAATTTCTTCAAGTCGGCGATCGCCTTCTGGGGTTTCAGCAGGGGTTCAAGAGCGTCTAAATCATCCGGACGGGTAACCGGCCAGATCGGTTGCCACTGGGGCGAGCCAGCCCTACGATTGCCCGGCATGGGTGGTGGGAACGGCTTGTCCGGGTTCGCGATCACATGGTGGCAGGAGACGCATGCGGACTCCGCGAACTCCGGCCACGGAGCGGGATCTTTCTCGTTCCCGCGACTCGCCCGACTGACCAGGAGATCGCACGCCGCCTCGGCGTGAGCCAGACGACCGATCAGCCACGCCTGTGCATCAAAGTCCGGACCGCGAGCAGGAGAACCAGGCTTCGTTCGGTCTTTCTCGTACCAGTGCGGGGGCAGACGTCGCTGCGCGTCGGCGAAGTCGAAATTCAATCTCGGATGGCCCGCTGCGATCATGTCGTGGTTCATGTCACGGACGGGGTAGCCACGGATCGCGTCAGCCGGAGCACCGACGTGGCATCCCATACACGTCCTGGCTCGCTCTCCCAGATCGTATAATTTCACCATCTGTGTCGTGTCGTACTTCCCGGGCCGGTCGGCCACCACCCAGTTCGCGTGTTCGTGGAGCCACCCGCTCGCGTTCCCGTGGCACGCTTCACAACTCACGCCGTTCTTGTGAAGGGGGGCGAATGTCAGATCTGCAAGCCGGCCGTCAGGGCGGTCTTTTGGTTGTGGCTTCTGCGATTGAACCAGCCCTGGGTTTGTGTGGCAAGCGAGACACCGGACATCTTCGGTGGCTTTCAGTTTGAGTGGGTTGCCTGGTTCTGCCGCGTTCAGATGGCCCATGATCCTGTTGGCCAGCTCGCCACCGAGCACCTCATGCGCCCGCGAGTGCGGGTCACAGGCGAGCCAGTGGGTCGCCGAGCAAGACCAGGTGGATCGGTCGAGGCCGTTGGTCAGGGATCTGGGCGGAGCCCCGTGGCACCCGGCCGCGGCACACCCGCCCCCCCCGACCGCGCCACCCGACACAGGCGGCTCATACGCCACTGCCTCCGTGAGTTGTGGGGCGGCCAACACCCAGGGGGTCTCGGCCACCGGCCAGGCCGCCCAGAGGACCAGGGCAGCAGGTGCGAAGATCGAAATGATCCAGCCCAGCCGGCTCATGAGTGTGGAACGACCGTGTTCGTGGGGGGGACAGTGAGACGTGATAAGTTTCCCAGTTTTTTCAGAGCGGACAAGTCCCGCCACGCGGTTTTTTGTACAATCGCACCGTACCGATCCGGTGCCGCCGCTTCTCCCGCTTCCCAACGACTCCCGTGCCGGTCTTGCCGGGTGGGCCGTTGACAGGGTTCAGCAAGGTGGTAGCATCCGGGTGTGAATTTTGGACGACGGCTTCTTCCCGGGCGATCGGGGCATCGCGTGCTGGTCAAAAAACAATACTCGGTTGGCCGGAGGATCGCGACGGTTCTCGTCGGCACGGCCCTGATAACCGTCCTCTTCGTCCTCTTGCCCATCTACGGTGCCTCCCGTGGCTGGTGGGGCTGGCCGCAACCAAGTAGCCCGTTGGGCGTATCACTTGGACTCATGGGTGGGTTGATTATCCTCTTCGAGATGGCTTTGTACCCGCGGAAGTTGGCCCGCCGGTACAAGGGGTTCCCACAAGCATTATGGTCGCCAAGGTTATGGTTGCGATTGCACGTCGGGCTGGGGCTTCTCTGCTTCCCGATCATCGTAATTCACGCCGGGTACGGGTTCGGTGGGCCACTCACCCGGGTTACCCTCATTCTGTTTTTGCTCACGATTGTGAGCGGGGTCTGGGGGCTTGTGGTTCAGCAGTGGCTGCCGCAGAAATTGCTCAACGAATACCCTGAGGAGACTGTCGCGTCCCAGGTTGACACGGTCGCTGGCTGGTATGTCGGTCGGCGGACCGGAGTCGGGCATACTGGGGGACGGGACCGGTCGGGAGAGGCGTACCGACTACTCGACTCCTTGATCCAGGAGCCTGCCGAGGTCGGCGAACTCCTCACGCCAGTCGGGACAGCGGCAGGGATCGACGACTCGCCAGAGGCCGGTGCTGCTCCGCTGCGTTATGAGCCGCTCGTCACCGGGCTACCGGCTCAGGAATTGGAGGCGTTCCTGATCGCAGACCTGATCCCCTACCTGGAATCGGGGGCCGCGTCGGGCTCGCTACTGGTCACCCGGGCGGCGTCCGAGCGACGATTCGCCCGATTGCGGGAGAAGGTTCCAGTCGACGCCCTGCCAGCCCTGGATCGGCTCGAAGTCCTGGCACACCTTCGCCGCACACTGGATGATCAAGTTCGGATCAATCGGTGGCTCCATAGCTGGATACCCGTCCACCTCCTGCTCTCAGTTGCGATGACCGGGCTGATGCTGGTCCACGCAATCCGGGCCTTGAAATACTGGTGACACCCGTCCATGCCGCCACCTCCACGTTCCGCAAGCCGCGACCGCTCCGACCGTCACACCGACGACCGGAGATACTTCCATACCCCCGACTGGCTCCGTCGGTGGAAGTTAGGCGCGATCGTGGGTGGGTGCGTCTTGACCCTGGCGTGGGTGATGGTCGAGTTCTTCGACTCCCAGGCATCGTCGTTCCACACCCACGGGGTACTGGCGAATCCGCACGCTGCCTGGGACAACGACTGTGCAGCCTGCCACAAGGCCCACGGGGTACGGGAGTTGTGGACCGACGGTCTCGGCTCGTTCTTCGATGCCCGGGATCGGTGGCACGACCTGACCTGTACCAAGTGCCACACTGGCCCAGCCCACCATCCAACGGTCAAAGATGCCGCCTTCAACGACAGGTGCTCGAACTGTCACCACGACCATGCCGGCAGGACGACCTCGCTGACGCGAATCTCCGATGACCATTGCACGAACTGCCACCACGATCTTCCTGCCGCTCACATGGCTGGCGCCCAGCCCTACGAGAACGTCACAGATTTTGCCAGAGGACACCCAGAATTCAAAGTCCTTCGCCAGCAAGAAGGAGGGAAGGAGCAGCCGCCCCATGAACCCCGGCGGCTGAAATTTAGCCACGCGCTGCACATGACCCCAGGAATGGTACTCGGGACGGTCCCTGACGAGAAGAAGAACACTCCCGAGGATCCGCGCTGGTCCCCGGCAAGCATCAAACGACTCCATGCCTTGTCCGACCCGACGTTCGGCGAGTCGGCGGCCAAGCGTTACGCTGTGCTCAGTTCGGGTGACCCGAACAAAAGTTCCGAGTCGCGCGAGCCGATCTCCCTCAAATGCGCTGCCTGCCACCAGCTCGATTCCGGCCACCCGAAGCCCGATGCGGCGACGACCGACCAGACCCGGCTCACCTTCGACCGACTATCGGACGCAATCCGGGGAGAATCCTCCGAGGCAATCCTCCCGCCCCGGGCGGCAGGCGCCTACTACCTTCCGATCAACTTCGAGGCCCATTGCCGGGCGTGTCATCCGCTGCGGACACCAGATGGGGTCAGTGAAGGAGCGTCGGATCGGCGGATCAAACTTGACGGATTTCCGATCCCGCACCGGATTCAGCCAGCGGATTTGAAGGTGTTGATTGATGGAACTTACGCTGGCCGACTCACCGGGAAGAATCCGGACCTCGCGATCTCACCCGGGCCAGGTGGACGGCTCGATCCAGCAACACCGGTAATCACAACATTCCGCGCAGAGGTCGACCGATTGACCGATACGGCCCTGCGGACCCTCCTGTTGAATGCCGTCCCCGCGGACACCCCAGTGCCCACTGTGGCCCCAAAGGCAGACGAGTACCGTGTCATGCCCAAAGACTTATACGGCGGTTACGCGTGTGGGAAGTGCCACTTCACCACCAAGACGTGGACCAAACCGATCGAGGCGCAGATCGCCGCGCCCCCGCCGGGGCATACAATCTGGTTCTCTCACGCGACCTTCAACCACGTCTCCCACCGCGGGGTCGACTGCTCCTCCTGCCACCCGCGCACTGGGAAGCCAGAAGTCCCGCCGAAAACCGTGGTTGAGCGGGAGCCTGTGGCGATATGGGGGGTCGATTCGTGCCGGGCGTGTCACGCTCCAACGGGTCTGAAAGTGACGACTCCGGACGGCCTGAAGGTGTCGGCGGCCGGGGTCCGGCACAGTTGCACCGATTGCCACCGGTATCACAATACCGATCGCCCGTTACAGGGTTTGGGGGCAACCGCCCGTGACCCGGTCCACCCACGACCACTGGGCGAGTTCCTTCCCAGGCCGAAGTGAGCCGGCCCCGTCGTGGGGGCGCGAACCCGGTCTGCGGACTGTTCAGGAACCCGGTGAGGCTGTCGCATCTACGGAAAGACGGTTGGACATACAAATGGGAGGGCGAGGNNCAGGAGCCTCGCCCTCCCGTTAAACCGATGCTTGCTCCTGGAACGCGCCAGCCTTGGCGGGTTCCTGTAGGAGAGCCTGAACCAATTACCGGGTGGCGGCGTGACCGCCCAATCCGCCACGTACCTCGAACCGATGCTTTGCATGATCATCGTCAAACGCCTCCGCGAGATCCAGAAACGGTTCGGCTATCTGCCGGACAGTCAATTGAAGGAACTCGCCAAACTGCTGGAAGTGCCGCTGTACCGGATCGAAGAGGTCGCCAGCTTCTTCGCGTCGTTCCGGCAGGAGCGGGACCGACCGGCAGTGATCGAGGTCCGGGTCTGCCGGGATGTCTCCTGCCACCACGCCGGGGCCTGGAAGTTGCACGACCCGCAGAAGCCGGGAAACGGGCTCGACGCACTGTGTCACGATGCCCAAATCCGGGCCACGCTGTTGGAGACCGCGCCGAAATGGACGGAACAGGCCCGACGGACCGAAGGCGGCAAACGGATCGAACTCGCGACTCCCGGTCCCGACCAGTGTCGGGTAGCGGTCGAGGGGGTGTCGTGCCTCGGCCGCTGCGACCGGGCTCCGGTGGTGTGGATCGAGCGACTGCCGATGCCCGGGAAGCATCACGCATGGACATTCGTCCGTAGATCAACTGAAACAATTGCGCAATTTCAAGATCGAATTAGCCAGACGATCCGTTCAATCGCCGGAGGCGAAACCCCGACGCCTGATACAGATGCGACTTACGAGACGAACACGAACACGGATGTCTCGTACACCTTCCCAATGATCCCCCAGGTCCAACGGACCCTCTCGCTCATTGAAATCGACCTTCCCGAGGTGCCAAGGGGTGCCCGCTGGGAGATCGACCCGTATGCCACCGGTTCGTACCCTCGCGATTACCGAGCCGTCAAGAAGGTGGCACAGTGGATCAAGCGGCAGATCGGGGGGGTGATCCCTGAGGCACCAGCGGGCAAAAGTGGCGACAAACTTAAAGAGTTCGCCAAGGAGAGCCATCCCTTCCTCTGGGAGTTGGGCGAGTCGAAATTGTTCGGGATGGGTGGGGCTGGGGAGCCCACCTACGACAAGTGGGTCAAACTCTGGCAAGCCCGGATCGGCCGGAATAACGATCGCGCTGAGGGTGGCGGCGAGGGCGAGGAGGGGGTATCCAAAAAAGGCGACTTGCCGCCTCGGTTGCCGCAGAACAAGTACATCGTTTGCAACGGCGACGAGAGCGAACCGGGGACATTCAAAGATCGGGAACTGCTGCTGCGAATGCCGCACCTGGTGGTTGAGGGTGTGATCCTTGCCGGCCTGTTGACCGGTGCTACCGCGGGTTACATCTACATCCGGCACGAATACCACGAACAGATTCATGCGATCGAGGAAGAGATCGACCAGGCCCGACGGCTGGGGGCGTGTGGACCAGACATCTTCGACTCTGGTGTCGGGTTCCGCGTCGAGGTATTCGAGAGCCCCGGGGGCTACATCTGCGGCGAGCAAAGTGCCCTGATCGAGGCGATGGAGGACAAGCGCGGGCAACCCCGGCAGCGGCCCCCGGAACTCCAAACGAACGGCCTGTGGGACCAGCCGACGGTGGTCAACAATGTCGAAACGCTCGCCTGGGTTCCGTACGTTGTGCTCAACGGCGGGGCCAAATATGCCGCGACCGGGTGGCGACCTGCAGATGCCTGGCCGGGAGCACCAACCTTCGCCGGTCGACGGCTGTTCTCGGTCAGCGGCGACATCCGCCGGCCAGGGGTATTCGAGGTGCCAGTCGGCATCCCATTCGGGGAACTCCTGGAAGACAAGCGATATTGTGGTGGGGTCAAAGGGGAGCTGTTCGCTGTTGCCCCGTCCGGGCCGTCGAGTGGGCTGATCCCCGCCTACCTTCCCGTCAAGGTGCCGGCTGAGGACAAGTACGAGGAGTGGCTGACCGGGGTTCTTGGCAAGTTTCGTTCCCCGGCAGAAAAAGCGGCCATGGGTCGGATCGCCGGTACCCACTTGCAGCCCGGCGCGACCAAACTCGACATCCGATTGATTCCGCTGGATCTGAATTTCTTCCGCGGGCTTGGTGGTGCCTTGCGTTTGAAGATGGGGCTGGGTCTGGGGGCGGCAATAGTCGTTTACGCGGCAGGAACCGACCCGCTCGACGAGGCTGTGAACTTTACCCGCTTCTTCCGAAACGAGTCGTGCGGGAAGTGCGTCCCCTGTCGGCTCGGGTCGCAGAAGCTTTACCAGATTGGGCTCGACCTGATCTCCGAACGGGCGGCCGGGCGGGCGGCGGAAGTCGTCGACGACGTCTTGGCTGTTGTCCGGGTGCTCAGTGAGGCCCTTGGCCAGACCTCGATCTGCGGGCTCGGGCATGTCGCCCCGGTTCCGCTCGCGTCGGTCCTGGAGTACTTCCCCGCGGCTGTGAACACCCGTCCCGCGCCGCCCGCCCGTCCGCCCGGGACGGGTCCGAAGCCCGCGCCCCGGCCTCATCCGGGTTCCTGACCCGTACCGGCCGCCCCCTGACCCTTCCCGAGGATGACTCTGATGCCGGACAACTCGCTGATCATCCCGACATTGCCGGAAATCGATCTGGTCGGTCGCGACGCTCCATACGCCGTCTCCTCAGACGACGACGACATTCTGGTTCGCCGGGAACGGGCCAGACAGTCGCAGTTTGACGAAAAGATCACTATTCAAATCGATGGATATACGATTGAAAACGTCCCGCTGGCCGTTCCGAAGACAACCTCCCAGGGGGCCGAACTCCGGGACGAGCTTGATCGGCCGATCCCTCGCCGGACGACTGTGTACGACGCTGCACGGAAACTCGTCGTCGACGGGGTCTGGACCGAGGAGGAGTTGAAAGAGCGGCTCCCCGTCCTGTGCCACATGTCGCACCTGAATCCGGTGGCCGTCTGCCGGGTCTGCTCGGTCTTCGTGGTCCGGGAGAAGAGGAATGAGCTTGTCGCTGAGCGGAAATTGTTCCCGGCCTGCCACCTGGAAGTGAGCAAGGGGATGTCGATCACAACCCGGCTGGGAGCCGAGCGATACAACCCAGTGGTCCGCGATGCGTTAACTCCGGATAATCTAAAGAATCTAGTTGCGAATGCAGACAAGGTGAAAAGGTCGGTCGGTCTTGTGGTCGAGATGCTCTACGCCGACCACAAGCCTGAGCCGATCACCTGGGAGGAGGGTGGGCAGACCCACACCGAGGACAAGCGCTACGAGAACGAATTGCAGAAGGTGGCCGATCGGTTCAAGCTCGAAGTTGTCCGGCCTCGTCTGCGACGACCGGAGGCGGCCTTCGACCGGAACCGGATGCTGGAGGCGGAACCGAGCGACACCAACCCCCTCCTGCCACACACCAAGCCACTCCGCCGGATCCCCCTGGATCTCCTCGAACCGACCGCCCCGGACCCGAAGAAGCAGTCACTTGGGTATGATGTCGATGCTGCCTGGCAAGCGTGGAACCGGGTCGTCGACGAGCGGTTCCCGTACTCGTCGCGGACGGTGGTCGTCGATCATAACAAGTGCATCCTGTGCGACCGCTGTGTCCGGTCGTGCTCCGATGTCAAGCCGTTCAAGGTGATCGGGCACACCGGGAAGGGGTACGCGACGCGGATCAGTTTCGACCTGGATTATCTCATGGGGCCGCGGGACCGCCACGACGGGGCTGCCGACCCCAACCTGGAAAAATCGACGTGCGTCCAGTGCGGGGAGTGCATGACCGCCTGCCCAACCGGGGCTCTGTCGCTGCGCCGACGGGTCCAGCCGCGGGCCTGGGGGGATGAGTCCCCGAAGTACATCCCCGAGAACCCGAACACCCCCCTCCCCACCGACTCCGAGTTCCTTTTCCTGACCGCGGAGCAAATCCGCGACATCCTGGCGTACTACGTCCCGCCGACCCGCCCTGGAGTGCCGGCCCGTCCGGGCCGGGTGGTCCGTCCGTTCGCAGATGTCCCATTCGCTTACCTCAAGTGGAACGAGGGGGCCGTTCGCAAACGAGTGATCCCGGCTGGCGAGACTCAGGTGCTGGCCTGGGGCGGGGAGTATGGCACCACCGCGTTTTTGCTCACTGGCACCGGCAAGTTCAACGTGTACGAACCGGACAAGAGCAAAACCTCCCCGGGCTGGGTGGGACGGTTGCTCGGGAAACAGTCGGAGGAGGTCGTCCGGCACGAGAAGGGGGCAAAGATCAACAAGGATCTGCTCCCAGGAACCACTCTGCTGCTGGGGGAGATGGCACCGCTCACCCAGAAGCCTCGTACCGCGACCATCGAAGTGTTTGCCGACCCGGAGGAACTGGGGCTCCGCTTCGACTGGAACGCCCAGAGGCGAGAGTTCGTCGCCACCCCGGATCCTCGCGCGTCCCGGGACGTGGTCGTGTACGAAATGACACGGAACTTGCTCGATATGTTTTTGCGCAGCCAGTCCACCAGACAGGCGGTCAAGGATGTATACGAGCCACGGGCGATCGAACGGGGAATCTCTCAGTCACTCGTGATTTCGAAAATACCCGATAAAAACCGGCAACGAGAGGTTACCAATTATCTGATTGCGACCGGCCAACTGAAGTACTTCAAAAAAGAACGGGGGGAGATGATCCTGGCCGAAGGGGACAGGGCTCGGGATTTCTACCTGATCCGGATCGGCAGTGTGGAAATCTTCAAGACCATCGGCGGACGGAAGCAGGTGATCAGCCGACTGGGAGATGGAGAACCGATCGGGGAACTCGCCCTCCTTGCCGACGAACTGCGGGCACGCAAACTGCTCCCGCCCAAGAGCACCAACCGCACACGCCGTCAGGCGACTGTCGCAGCGCTCGATCCGGTCGAAGTGATTAGAATCCCACAGGAGGTATTCGATCAACTGTGTAAGAAGTTCCCAGATGTCCTTGAGATCCTCGTGGATATCGCCAAATCGAGGTTGGCCCCGACCCTGAACCAAAAGCAAATGGCCGCGCTCACCGGCGACTACATGGCACAGGGGTTGTTCCAGGGGCAAAAGTTGCTCGTCCTGGATCTGCTCAGTTGCACACGGTGTGATGAGTGTACCCGGGCCTGTGCCGACTCCCATGACGGGAATGCACGATTGCTGCGCGATGGGCTGCGGTTCGGCGACTTCCTCGTCGCCACCTCATGCCGGTCGTGCCACACGCCGTACTGCATGGATGG
Source organism: Gemmataceae bacterium (assembly GCA_003136315.1). Classification (GTDB taxonomy): domain Bacteria; phylum Planctomycetota; class Planctomycetia; order Gemmatales; family Gemmataceae; genus Urbifossiella. The sequence goes on from PLDW01000226.1 coordinate 23,523, forward strand.
ATGCCCGGTCGACGCCATTCACCGCAAAGGGACTCATCTGGAGGTGAGGATCGAGGACCATTGCATCGGCTGTGGCTTGTGCGAAAAGAACTGCCCTTACGGGTCGATTCACATGATCTCGAAGACCACGACCCGGACCGGAACAGTGGCGATCGCCCGGAGAGCCGTCAACTGTGACCTGTGCGCGGATGTCGGCGGGAAGCCGTACTGCGTATCCGCCTGTCCGCACGACGCCGCCTTCCGGATGGATGGGAACACCCTCATGGAAACGGTGCTCAGCCGCCTCCCCGAGTCCAATCGGGGGTAAGGCCGCGATTCGCCCGCCCACCACCAGGAGGCCCCACCATGACCACCGTTGCCGACCTCCAGGCTGCCGCCGGCGCGTCCGCCGACCGGCCGGGGTCCGCGGGCCAACCGCTCCAAAACCTGCTTGCCGGTCTGGCAACCCCAGACGCGACCCTCGACCAACTTCAGCGTCTCACCGGAGCCGCACTCGCCGAACTCCTTCGTCTCTGCCACCAGAAAGGATGGGACTCGGCCTCACTGGTCGGGGCCGCACTCGACAGGATTGACGCCGCTCCGCCCCCACATCAGCCGCTGCCGACATCCCGCGCCCGGAAAGTGGCTGTCTACACCGGCAGTTTCGACCCCCCAACGCGATTCCATCGGACCATCGCCGAGCGACTTCATGCGGAGGGGTTCGACGAGGTGATAATCCACCCGGACGCTCGGCGGTCGGACCGGCCCGAGCATGCCGTCCCGATCCATCGGGCAGCGATGACCGATCTGGGTTTCCGCGAACTGCCCTGGGTGTCCGTCGAACTCGACGATCTTGACGACCATGCGTTCCGAACGCACAAGACACTCGAACGAGATTACTCCAGCCGCGGGGAAATCTGGCATGTCGTGTCCGACGATTTCGTCCTCCTGGGTCGGGACGGTCACTCGACCATCCAGACCCGGTGGGAGTCGGGGCGGACGATGTGGACCGATTCTCGGTTTGTCGTGTTCCACCCCACCGGAGTCGCTCCTGACCCGAAGGACTTGCCCCCCACCTCCCGACTCCTCCCGATCGATGGCTACCTGCCGACCGCTGATCTGCGGACGATGATTTACAGCGGCGGAGCCGATGCGGCCGAAGGCTTGGTCGCTCCCATGGTGGCCGAATATATCCGCCGGCACGGGCTATTCGCCAGCGAGGTCGCCCCACCCCAGTGCCGGATCACACTGGATCGCCCACGGCTCAAGATCGTGACCGGACCCCAGGAGGACGCCACCCGACGGGCCGCCCGCTTCCGTCACCTGGAGCACGACAACCCGAACCTGATTCTGGTGATCGGTGGGGACGGGACCATGCTTCGGGCGATCCGGGAGTATTGGCGCGATCGACTCCCCTTCCTCGGGCTGAACGCCGGGCACCTGGGACATCTCGTGAACGAGAATCTTCCGGACGACCTCAGCGGAGCCGAGTTGGTGCTGTACCGGATGCCGATGCTCCGGGTGGACACGGTCGGCGAGGATGGCAAAGCGACCCGCGGTCGCCTGGCTTTCAACGACGCCTGGGTGGAACGAGATGGTGGGCAAGGGGCGTGGTTCCGACTCGAGGTGAATGGCGTGCAACGGGTCGAGAAGGTGGTTGCCGACGGATTGTTGGTGGCGACCCCGTCCGGGTCCGCAGCGTATGCCCGGGCGATGGGAGCAACACCGGTCCCTCTGAACTCACCAGTCATCTCCCTGGCCGGGTCGAACGTCTTTGTCCCACGATTCTGGAAGCCGCTTGCTCTCCCGGACCACACCACCGTGCGGATGACCAGCATTGGGGAACCGGGAAAGCGACCGGTCCGGGGATTCGCGGACGGAGAACCATTGGGCCGGATCAAGGCAATGGAAGTCCGGGTCAGTCCTGTGGCGTCGGTCGAACTGGCGTTCACTCCAAAGTTCGACCTGTCGGCGAAACTCCTTCGGTCATTGTTCCCGCCCGACGACGAGGGGAAGAACGACCGCGATCCAGACGATCGCTCCGCTGAGCCATCCGCGGAGGTCCAGGTCCGGGGGTGAGATCAGTCCCCCACCGAGTAGAAGACGGCCGGGACAGCAACCACCGCCAGGCGGTTGATTTTCCCAAGTGCTGCCCGAAACCGACCCGTCTGGGCATAGTGGGTCACGATCACTAACGGGACTGGTTGATCCCCCCCTTCACCCGCCTCGTGCTGGACCACGCTGGAGATACTGATCTGCTCATCCGCCAGGATGCGGGTGACGTCGGCCAGTACTCCGGGCCGATCGGCCACCAACAATCGCAGGTAGAACCGGCTCCGTACCCGCTCGGTCGGCTCGACGGTGAAGCCTTTGCATTCCTTGGCCCACAACCGTGCGACTGCGAATGTTCTCTGTGCCCGACCGACGGCCAGGTCGATCAAATCCGCAGCGACCGAACTGGCGGTCGGCATCATCCCAGCTCCCGGTCCCTGGTAGAGCGTCTCCCCGACCAGATCGCCGTGGACCACGATCGCGTTGTATGCCCCCCGCACCTGGGCAAGCAAATCGGTATGCCGTAGCAGGACCGGCGCAACGTGCAAGGCCACCGTCTTCAACTCGCTGCTGGCCACATCCTCAGATCGGCTGGGAGAGCTTCCATTCCCGACAGGCCGACTCGTCGACCTGTCGGCCTGGGTCGATTCCGATGTCCACGCTTCGGCCAAGAGCTTGATCGTGTACCCGAGTTCGCTGGCGAATCGGATGTCCATCGGGTCGAGGGTATCGATCCCCTGGCGTTCGATCTGGTGCGGCCGGGCCGCCACCCCGAAGGCAATCTGAGCCAGAACAGCGAGTTTGTGAGCAGCGTCAGACCCATCCACATCCAGCGTGGGGTCGGCCTCGGCGTACCCCAGCCGCTGGGCCTCGGCCAGGGCCGCGCGATAGGTCAATCCCTTCTCCGCCATCCCCGTCAGGATGAAGTTTGAAGTGCCATTCAGGATACCCTGAATCGCCGTCACCTGATTGGCCGCGAGACTCTCGCCGAGGGCTCGGATGATTGGCACCCCGCCGGCCACGGCCGCTTCAAAGCAAACCACCCGCTCGACCTTCCGGGCAGCCTCGAAGATCTCGGTTCCGGCCTCGGCAAGGAGCGCCTTGTTCGCGGTGACAACATGCTTGCCGGCCGCAAGGGCATCCAGGACAACCTTCTTCGCCACGGACGTACCGCCGATCAACTCGGCGACGACATGGGCAGCCGGGTCCGTGATCGCTGCGGTGAGGTCGGTGGTCAGTAGACCTGCCGGGATGGCGACGGGACGGGCCCTGGAGGGGTCGCGGACGACGACTCTGCGGAGCACGACCGGCCGGCCAGCCCGACGGGCGAGCCGGTCAGCGTGTTCGAGGAGGATCTTCGCGACTCCTCCTCCGACCGTACCACAGCCGACCAACACGACGCCGAGGGGTTCCGACGACATACGGTCCGGTGCCTCCGGAACGGGACTTTCACCCGTGTTCATACGCCCGGCGGTCGAGTTCGGCCACCGCCCCTGTTGTTCTTCCGCCCGTTGCAGAGTGGCACATCCCGATCGCGTTTAGGCGCAATACCGTT
>PLDW01000468.1 GCA_003136315.1 Gemmataceae bacterium
TTATCTCTTGCCCCCCGCCTTAGCGGTTGCCGGAGCGATTCCCCCTAGCAAATAAGGTGAACCTGATGTAGAGTCAGTAGTTGGGGAATCGGTGAGCTGTCCAACCTACCTCGTGGAGGGCCAATGACCACCGCGGCGACGGACACAGTGGCGCACATGAGTCGCGAGGAGGTCGAGCGGCGGGCAGCCGAAGTGCTGCGCGAATACGGCCTGGAGACCGTCCCAATCGACCCGGTCGTGTTGGCAGATCGGTTGGGAATCTTCGTCCACAACGCCAAGTTTTCAGACGACAATCTTGTGGGGATGATCGCCAAACGGGGCGGAACGGTGACCATGCTCGTCAATGCCGCCGACCCGCCTTTCCGCAAGCGATTCACGATAGCCCACGAACTTGGACACTACTTCCTCCATCTGCAGGAAGATGGAGACTACGTGGATAACGAAGTGAACCTGTTTCGAGGATCAGGTGACGAGACGACAGAAGTCACCCCAGAACGGCGTCGGGAAATTCAGGCGAATATGTTTGCCGCGGCATTGCTGATGCCTGAAGATGCTGTTCAGCAGGAGTGGCCAAGAGTCAGAAAGATCCAGGGAATGGCTCGACGCTTCAATGTCTCCGAAGCGGTGATGGGAATTCGAATCACCCAGCTTGGGCTGGCGTGATGGCGGTCAAGAAAGGTGAACCCCGGCTTTCCTGAGTCCCTCCAGGCTCTGGTGAAGGATATTGGACGCCCTGTCTCCCAAAAGGATATCGACTGTTATGGGCGACTCCAGGAAATCCAGGATCGAAGTCATCGAGTTCGTGCGATTGTCAAGGCATGGAAAGATCAGCAGACTCAGGACCGCAAGTTGCGTGAGAAGTACGTCCACTGGCTCATAGTCGTGGTCGTCTGCTCATCGCCCCCCGCTCGCGGACGGTGGAGCCGGGACCGCCCCACTGCCCTGTTCGCGACGATACCACTCGATCGCTGCCCGCATCCCGTCGTCGAAGGTCACCCGCGGGATGTATCCGAGTCGGGTCCGGGCCTTCGCGATCGAGAAATCGAGATTCAACCCTGCAAACTTGAGCTGAGCCTGGGTCGCCCGCGGTGGGTGGGGCTTGTTCTTCCGTCGGAACACATTCTCCCGCCAGTTCGCAACGATTCGGGCAAGCCAGACCGGGACAGAACCCCGCGGCCGGGGGACTCCCACACCGTCGGCGACTGCTTCGAGAAATCGCCGCTTGGTCACGAACTCCCCGTCGGTGATGTTGAACACCTCGCCGACCGCTTTCGGGCTATCGACCGCCAGCAGGATGGCATCGACCAGATTCCCAACGTAGGTGGTGTTGAGAGCGTATCGACCGCGGGCGATGTAAATCACCGTCCGCTCTTTGAGCCGGCCCACCAGTCGGGGCAGGACCGAGCGGTCTCGCGGGCCGTAGACGAACCCCGGCCGGAGGATCGTGACCGGCACGGCCTGCTTGCGGTGATACTGGAGGGCCAGCCGTTCGGCCTCGACCTTCGACTGGGTGTAGCCATCAATATGGTTGTCGGGCAGCGGCTCCGTCTCGTCTGTCCCGAAGTGGTGTCGGGCAGCATACACCCCGAGCGTGCTGACCAGGACGAACCGCCCCAGTGGCTTGCCAAGGACTGCATCGAGCAGATGCCGCAAGCCCTCGACATTCACCGCCCGGTAATCGGCCACCGGTCCCCAGTCCCCGACTTTCGCTCCGCAGTGGATCACGGCGTCCGCGCCATTGGCCGCCTGCTTCACCGCGTCCGGGTCGGTCAGATCGCCACGGATGACCGTGGCCCCGAGGCGATCCAGCAGGGTGGCGTCGCTCCCCGCACGGGCAAGCGTGCGGACCGCATCACCCCGCCCCACAAGGGCTTCGGCGACGTGCGATCCAACAAACCCGGTCGCACCGGTGACGAGAAACGTTCGTGCCATCAATTTGGAACTCGAAACGGTACACCAAGGCCCCATCGGACAGGTGATGTTCTGGGGAACCACAGTGCGAAGGCAAGAGCGTTGCCGAATCAGCCCCCGTCTCGTCCGCCACCGTCCCGATCAGCTACAATCACACCCGCCCCCTCTCGCGATTCCGAAAGGTGTGTGACCGTGGCCGATCGTGCCGCACTATTGATTGCCGTGGAGACGTTCTTCGAGGCCGGGCCGCCGGTATCGTATGCCGCGGCCGATGTGGCGGAACTGGCCCGCGCCCTCCCGGCGGTTGGGTACGCTGCGGACCGGTGTCTTTTGCTGGCTGGCCACCGGACCACGAAGGCCGCCATCGACTCCCACCTTGCCCGACTGCCGAAGCTGATCGGCAAGCCGGACTCGCTTTTGGTGCTTGTCATCACCCGAGGGTTCTCCCAAAAGGGCCGAGGCTACCTGGCGTGTGCGGATTCCATCCTCCCCGACCTCTCGGGAACGGCCCTCGCCCTCGCCGACCTTGTCGCTGCGCTCCACAAGACCCGCTGCCGGGAAATCGCCCTACTCCTGGACGTCGACACCCTCACCCTCCCTGGAGAGATGGTTCCATCCGGACTGGATGAAGCCGAACTGATGAAATTGTTCGAGGAATCGCCGTCGTGTGTCGCGCTCCTGGCCAGCGAGCCAGGAGAGCGGTCGTTTGAGTCCGCCCAGTTGAAACACGGGATCTGGCGGTCGCACCTGATCGAGATGCTGACCGGGAAGGTGCGGTCGGGGGTGGGCAAGGACGGCAGCCTGACCGCCTTGGCGTTACACAGCTTCCTCGCGGACGCGGTTCCCCGGACTCTCCGGCGGGCGTACGAGACGCCGCAGGAGCAGGCCCCAGTGCTGTTCGGGGAGGAGAAGGGCCTGATGGTGGTGGCCGACCTCGCGGCGGTTCTCGGGCCGGGTGGGAATGTGCTGGATCCGGCCCGGATGAAGCGAGTGGTGTTCCGGGCGGAATCGGTGGGCAAGGTGAAAGACCTGGGCGGATTCCGCAAGAGCCACTCGCTCCCGGACCGGGCCAACGACTGGGCCAGAAAGTACGTCAACCGGGTCGCACTCCCGGACATCAAGGCCGATCTGGACAACATGTTCGAAGCTGTCCGCGAGCAGTTCGGATTCAAGCGGAAGGATCTCGATGTGTCGGCCGAACGGGATGGGCTGGGGTTCATCCGCGCTCCGGATTTCGAGTACACGGTGACCGTCTCAGTGAACCCGGAAGACCCGACCGAGGTGATCTGGCGGCGAGAAGTCGGTCGTCTGGCCGACCCGGCGATGGTGCGATCGGAAGGGTTCGCATCGGTCTTTGGAACCGTCCTCAACCGGCTCGTGTTCGAGTTCGCCGTACCGGTAGATGTGGCCGAATTCGTGGATCGGATCGAGGAGGCCCCACCGGAAGGGGTGAAAGTGAGTGTGGGGAGCGACTCCGACACGGCCGAAGTGAAGTTGACCGGGTTCACAGGCCGGGTGACGGTCACTCGCGACGCAGTCGAAATCGAGGGCCGGGCCGGATCCAGCGCGGGGCTACTCGATCAGTTCCTGGCATTCCTCCAAAAATTCGCCGGGGTCGGAGAGCCGAAACAACTGGGCAGCCACCCGGCTGAGGACGATTGATGTGCTTGGTAAGTGTTGTTTTTCTCTCTCCTGTCTTCGGTTCTTTCTCTGTGCACTCTATGACTGTGTGGTTAATTAAGTCTTTTTAAATCAATCAAATTGAACCACAGAGACACAGAGGGCACAGAGAAGAGTCAAGAATTGAGGGGAGCGAACCCCACTCCGAACGAGCCGCCGGGGGTAGCCCTCTGCGTCGGCCGGGGTTACGCTGGAAGGATCACCCAGGAGGGCAACCCATGTCCGATCCGATCTCCCGCCGCACGTTCGCTGCCACATTCGCCTCGACCGTCGTCCTCGGCGCGGGGGAATGCCTCGCTGCGGACACACCGGCCGTTGCCCCGGCACCGCACCCGAAACCAACCGAGGCCCCGTTCACCCGAGACTACCCGCCGCCCGGGTTCCAGCCCTCCTGGAAGAAGCCACAGGTCAATCGATTGCTCGTCCAGGATTTCGTCATTTTCGCACACTTCGACCTGGAGATGACCAAGAAGCTACTGGAACAGGAGCCCGCTCTCCTGAACGCATCAATGGACTGGGGCGCGGGAGACTGGGAGACCGGGCTCGGTGGGGCATCGCACATGGGCCGACGCGATATCGCCGGGTTCCTGCTGGAGCGTGGGGCCAGGATCGACATCTTCTGCGCAGCGATGTTCGGCCTGTTGGACGCGGTTCGGGCGTTCCTCACCCTCCAACCCGCCCTGATTGATGCCCGCGGCCCGCACGGGTTCAACTTACACTTCCACGCTCAGGTCGGTGGAGTCGAAGCGGCGAACGTGCTCGACTATCTCCAGTCGGTCAAGAAAATCGAGCTGAAGCCCAACCCATTCCTCAAGAAGCCCGCCGACGCCCCGGCGAAAAAGCCGTGAGATACCTGACAGAGGAGGGATGGCTCCTCAAGACAACCCGGGCGCTTCCCCAGCGGCGGTCAAATCGCCGCGTTTTCACATCGACGCGGCGACTCGGTCCGTCTGGCTAGACCTTCCGGAGACCTACGGGCCGAATTCCTGAGCGGTGTCTGTTGCTTCTCCCCGGGGCGGGTTATCATCGCTATCTCGCCCCGTCACTCCTGGACTCACGGACCTCCCCATGCTTACCCGCAGGCTCTTGCTCGCGGCTGCCTTCGCCACCCTCCTCCTTCCGTCGCCCGAAGCAGCGGCCCAGGCAGAGAAGAAGGCCCCGGCCACGGGGCCGAATTACACCCGCAAGGAAGACGTGGTGTACGGCCGAAAGTACGGCCTCGCCCTGACGATGGATGTGTTCACCCCCAAGGAGAAGCCGAACGGCCGGGGGGTGATTTTCTGCGTCAGCGGCGGGTGGATCTCCGGCAAGGAGGGGATCAACACCTTCTTTTTCCGGGAACTCTTGGACCGTGGATACACCGTGTTCGCCGTTGTCCACGGAAGCCAGCCGAAGTTCACCATCCCGGAGGTTCTCGACGACATGCACCGGGCTGTCCGGTTTATCCGGTTTCACGCAAAAGAGTACGGGGTCGATCCGGAACGACTCGGGATCTGCGGTGGGTCGGCTGGCGGGCATCTGTCGCTCATGCAGGGGAACGCACCGAAAGCCGGGAATCCCAAAGCTCCCGACCCGATCGAGCGAGAGTCGTCTCGGGTCGCTGCTGTTGGCTGCTTCTTCCCCCCCACCGATTTCCTGAACTACGGGAAAGAGGGACAGGTCGCCCTTGGAGAAGGAACGCTCAAGGGATTCCGCCCACCGTTCGACTTCTGGGAGCGGGAGAAGGAGACGAACAAACTGGTTGTGATTGCGGACCAGGAGCGGCGGAAGGCGATTGGGAAGGCGATCTCGCCGGTCTACTATGTGACCGCCGAGTCGGCCCCGGCCCTGATCATTCACGGAGACGCCGACACCCTTGTCCCAATCCAGCAGGCCGAATTGATCATCGCCCGGTACAAGGAGGTGAAGGTTCCGTGCGAGCTGGTTGTCAAACCCAAAGCGGGTCACGGCTGGGGCGGGCTCGACAAGGATGTAAAATTGATCGCAGATTGGTTTGATAAATATCTGAAATAGGCCCGGAGTTCACAGCGCGGCAGAGCCACACCGGAACAAGAGATGGGGTATGATCACAAGCCTGAAGCGTCAGCGANNTCGCTGACGCTTCAGGCTTGTGAAAACTTGCCTGCCGTGAGAATAGCCGAAATCCCTGCAAAAGCCGAATTGAGTCGACGACAATCGGCGCAGCGGGCCAAGAAATCGAGGGGTTGCAATACAGGGACTTCCCCACAGACACACGGAAATTGGAGGTCGGGTCTCCCAAAGCCTTGACCCGACCTACTAGCGGAGAGTTACGACAAATCCAATGCGCTGGGATCGCCGTATAGCTGGCAACCAGCCCTGCCCGGGTCGGGAATTCTAGAAAGTGAAAATTCCCGATGGGCGCGGACGAACAACTCTGTAGGGGCTCCAGAACCCGACCGGTTCCCCCGAACCCACGAGCCGGTCGGCTGTCTGTTATTCAGGCAGACGGCGGCTGCGCGGCGGTTGGGAGGATGTCGTTGTCATGTCAACCCTGACGCTCGATGAGGTCGAACGACTCCTGGCTGAGTTCAGCACCCCGGCCGACCTGTTCGCGCAGGTGGCTTACCGCAAACTCGCCCTGGCGACCCATCCCGACCGGCACCCCGGCGACCCCCGTGCCGAGGCATTGTTCAAGCGGATCGAAGATCTGTACGACCAGCACCGCGCGCCGGGGCCGACCGTTCGCAGCCCGAAGCGGACGTACGCTCTGGACCATCTCCTGGCGGCCGGGGATATCGCCGATGTCTACCTGGCCGCCCAGGATGCGGCGACGGCCCTCGGAGCGGGGTATGTGGTGAAGGTGTCCCGAGTTCCGGGCGGGGATACACTCCTCGACCGGGAGCGAAAAACTCTCACCGCCCTCCTGACTGCGGCCGGAGATGCGACGTACCGAAAGTACGTTCCGACCCTGGCCGAGTCGTTCCCGGTCTTCGACAGTTTTCCGCGGCGAGTGAACGTCTTTCTCTACGAACCGGGCTTCTACACCCTCGACGAGGTCCACGCGCGGCACCCGGTTCTCGATCCCCGCCACCTCGCCTGGGTTTTCAAGCGGTTGCTCACTGCCCTCGGGTTCGCCCACCGCGAGAAGGTGATTCACGGAGCGGTTCTGCCACCGCACGTCCTGATCTACCCTGCCTCGCACGGGCTCCAGCTCATCGGCTGGGGCCAGAGTGTGGACACCGGATGCCCTCTGGCCACTGCCGCAACACGCTACCAGGACTGGTATCCACCGGAGGTCGTGAAGAAAGAGCCCGCGACCCCGGCGACAGACCTGTTCCTGGCTGCCCGATGCATCGCTTATCTGGCGGGAGGGGGGCCAGCCGGTCCGATCCCGGATTCCGTCCCGGCCCCGTTCGCACGCTTTCTGCGGACGTGCCTACTGGATGGCCCGCGCATGAGGCCGGACAACGCCTGGACTCTCCTGGACGAATTTGAAGAGATGCTCGGTCAGTTATACGGGCCGCCGCGGTTCCACGAACTGAGTATGGACTGAACTTGGAACGGACCAGAAGAACGCGGAACGCGGAACGGAAGNNAACACTGAACACTGAACACTGACTCCGACAACATTAAAGGAGACGACAATGGGTGGTACAAATTGGTCTGATGATCACTACCGCGATCGGGCCGCACTGCGGAAGAAGACCGGGAAGGATGCGTTCGAGCATAACGCCGATATCCGGGCCGGGCGGGTTGCCCGCCGGACTCACGACAAGATGTCCCCCAAGGGGGTGGGTGTGCGGGAGTCACGGGACAGCGGCAACCACCCGACCAGTCACGCGGTCGCCGTTCTGTTCGATGTGACCGGGAGCATGCAAACAGTCCCGCGGATTCTCCAGGAGAACCTCCCACGGTTGATGGGGCTACTCATCCGCAAGGGGTATATCGAGCACCCGCAGATCATGATCGGAGCAATCGGCGACGCAACCTGCGACACCGCCCCGCTCCAGATCGGTCAATTCGAGTCGGGTATCGAGATCGAGGAGGATCTGAGCAAGTTGTTTCTGGAAGGTGGCGGTGGCGGGCACATCACCGAGTCGTATGAACTGGCCCTCTACTTCATGGCGCGGCACACGGCCATCGACTGCCACGAGAAGCGGGGTAAGCGGGGCTACCTGTTCGTGATCGGTGACGAGGCCCCCTACTCCCACGTCAAGCGGACCGAAGTCCGAGGGGTGATTGGGGATGGCCTCCAGGCGGACATCCCGGTGGCCGATCTCATCGCCGAGTTACGGCAGCGGTACGATGTCTATTACGTCATCCCGAAGTTGACCAGCCACTGGGGCAACGACGTCATCTACCGGCACTGGGTGGATCTGCTCGGACAGAACGTGTTGAAACTGGAGGATCCGGCCGGGATCTGCGAGTTGATCGCCTCGGTGGTGGGCGTGGCCGAGGGGAAGGTCGACCTGGATGGGGTGACGGCCGACTTGAAGGATGCCGGGGCGTCGGCTTCGGTCGCCCGGGCGGTCGGTGAAGCCCTGGTTCCGGTGGCTGCGGCCCAGGCCGGAGCAGGCACCATCGCCCACCTCCCGGGATCGGGTGGAGCATCCGGGGTGACGCGGCTGTAGGCTCGACATTGCAAAGAAAAGTCAAGAAAACTAAGATTTTATCACGAAATTACGAAATACAAAATAACGAAATCGACTATTTGGAAGATTCATGTTTTCGTCTTTCGTGATTTCGTGATTTATTTGTCTTCTTTGTCTTCTTTGCGGCTTGGAGATCTCGTGAAGTGCGCAGTGATCACCGTTGGGCTGGGCTTCGGAGACGAGGGGAAAGGGGCCACGGTTGACTATCTGGCCCGGGAACTCGGAGCCGATCTGGTTGTCCGGTATTGCGGGGGCAGCCAGGCCGGGCATAACGTGGAGTTACCCGACGGCCGGCGGCACACGTTTTCTCAGTTCGGGGCCGGCACGCTCGCGCCGAACCGTCTCCGGACGTACCTTGGCCCGGCGATGGTGATCGACCCGCCAGCGATGCTTCGAGAGGCGCGCCACCTCGCCGAACTTGGGGTTCCCGATCCACTCCAACTCGTGACGGTCCACCCCCGATGCCTGGTCACCACACCCTGGCTGAGGCTCCTCAACCACGCTCGCGAACTCGCGCGCGGAGACGCCAAACATGGATCGTGTGGACAGGGGATCGGCGAGACCCGGAGCTACTGGCTGCGGTACGGAGAGGACGCCATCTTCGCGGCCGACTTGCACGCTTCCGAGACTCTCCGGCACAAACTCGAACTCCAGAGGCAACGAATCCTTCTGGAACTTCAGCCGCTCCTCGCAGCAAGCCCAACAGACGCATTGCACAATCTCGGGGCAGACGTCTGGGAGGCCACTGCCGAGGACGTGGTCGAAGAGGTTGCTTCGGCGTTTCGGGAAGTGGCAGTGGCTGCGGAGGTGCCACCTCACACGACGGCGATACTGGAGGGAGCACAGGGAGTTTTGCTCGATGAGTATCGCGGCTTCCACCCTCACACCACCTGGAGTACCGTCACCCCCCACCACGCCTGGGAGTTGATCGACCGGATGGGCTCCGAAGCCGTGACCGTGCTGGGTATCACCCGGGCGTATACCACACGGCATGGGGACGGTCCGTTCCCAACCTTTTCGGCCGACCTCACCACCCGATACCCCGACCCTGGAAATCCCAGGAACCGTTGGCAGGGAGGGCTCCGGTGCGGGTGGCTCGATCTACCCCTTGTGCGATACGCGGTTGCTGTGACTGGCCGACTTGATGGGTTGGTGGTCAACCATCTCGACCAGGCAGGAGGGGTCGGCTTTTGCGTAAGCGACTCGTATCGGAACACGCGACTCGAACCGTCCCCCGTCCCGGACCTGGCCTGGCAGAGCCGATTGACCGAGCAGATGTGGCAGGCCGAACCCATTCTCACTCCGGCCACCCCGGCAGGAGTCCTCCGCGCCCTGGCTTCGATCGTTCCTGTGGTTATCACCGGGTCCGGCCCGACCCACCGGGATCGGACGTGCTCCGGGCTGTCATTTCGGACAAGGCGGGCGTGATCAAATGGAATGGCAAACGACGGTCCGAGATTTGCTGCATTGGTACTACCCGGTACAGTCTCTCACTTGTGGACTACAATATTGGTGGGGAGCGACCTGTGGAAACGGGAGGAAGTGTCATCGTGAAGTTGCATGACAGGTCCACACCACAACCGCGCCGGCCTCCGTTCCAGCATCAAGCCGAACATCCGCACACCCCTCGATCCGCACAAGTCGACACGCGGGTTCCCACGCTCAAGGGCCGGTTGGCTCGGTTCCTTGGCCGGAACTGGGCACGGGTTGGGTACGCTTATCACATCGAGCCGACCTGGCTGGAGATCAATCGGTTCGACCTGCCAGTGCGTGACCTCCCCGACTCGTTCACTGGACTCAAGATCGCTCATCTCACGGACTTCCATTGCGGCCACCAGATCCCCCAGGGGTATCTGGAAGATGCCCTGGCCCGGACGGTTGCCGAGAAGCCAGACGTGATTGCCCTGACGGGAGACTTCGTCCACAAGGGGTATCGGCACGTTCAGGCGGCAGCCGATCTGGTCCGCCACTTGAAAGCCCCGCTGGGGGTGTACGCCGTTCTCGGAAATCACGACTTCTCGGTCCGCAACGCCCTCGGTGTTCGCCGCTATCCTGGTTTGCACCAGGCAGTTGCCGACGCCCTCGGGGCGGCCGGGGTACAAGTGTTGCGGAACACGGCGGTTCGGTTCGACCGGGCTGGAGGGGGGCTGATCCTCGCCGGGGTCGACGATCTCTGGAGTCGGGAGTGTGACCCCCAGGAGGCACTCGCCGGGGGCTGCCCCCAAACCCCCCGGGTGGTGCTGGCTCACAACCCCCAGTCGGTCGAGTCATTCGGCGACCATCGGTTCGATCTGGTGCTCAGCGGGCACACTCACGGCGGACAGGTGAACTGGCCGGGGCTCGGGCGGATTCTCCTGGGGCGAAAAGCCAAACGGTGGGCAGCCGGGCTCTACCCCCACCGGGACGGCCATATCTATGTGAACAAGGGAGTTGGGTTCGGGTGGCGGTTTCGCTTCGGGGTCCGGCCAGAGGTGGCCGTGTTCACCCTCAAGCCGGCGTAGACACGGGTCGGGCTGCGAAGCTAAACTCTGACTTCTCTCCTCACCGGTCACCGCACGGAGGCGCATCGTGGAAGAACTCAGTTTGGTCACTGGCGGTGCCGGGTTTATCGGTTCCCATTTGGTGGAAGATCTGGTTCGCCGCGGGCGGCCAGTCCGGGTTTTTGATGACTTCAGTACTGGCCTCTGGGCGAACCTGTCCCATCTCGACACCGACCTGGAAGTTCTTGAGGGGAGCCTGACAGATCCGACCGCGGTGGCCCGGGCGGTCCGCGGGGCGGGGGTGATTTATCACCTTGGCGCGCTGGCTTCGGTTGCCCGCAGTGTGGAATCTCCGGCGATCACCCACGCGGCCTGTGCGACTGGCACCCTGCATCTGTTGGATGCGGCCCGCAAGGCCGGGGTCCGGCGGGTGGTCTACGCGGCCAGTTCCAGCGCTTACGGGGGGACCGGGGGAGAGAAGGCGCAGGTCGAAGATCAGTTACCGGCAGCACGGTCCCCCTACGCTGCCGCGAAGCTTGCCGGTGAGTTGTACATGCAAGCGTTCGCGCATACCTACGGGGTCGAGACCGTCCGCCTCCGCTTCTTCAACATTTTCGGCCCCCGGCAGCGATCGGACAGCCCATATTCCGGGGTGATCGCCCTGTTCGTCGCAGCCATGAGTAGCGGCCGGGTTCCGACCGTTCATGGAGACGGCACTCAGTCCCGCGACTTCACATTCGTCGCCAACGCCGTCCAGGCCCTGACCCGGGCAGCCGACGCCCCGGAGGTGTCCGGGAACGTCTACAACGTCGGGACCGGGCGAACCGTCTCGGTGCTCAGCCTGGTGGCTGCGCTCAACCGGATTCTGGGGACGAACCTGACACCGGCTTTCGGCGCGACCCGGAGCGGGGACGTGAAGTTCTCTCGGGCCGACATCTCCCACACCCGGGCCGACCTCGGTTACGACCCCAAGGTGTCCTTCGACGAGGGGTTGGAGCGGACGGTAGATTGGTATCTCGGACTGGAACGATGGCGGACCGCCGTGGGAGCCTGAGCTGTCAGGGGAGCGGCAGGAAATAGAATCCCCAGCAGCACAGGTTTATTGCATTCAGATTGCTGCCGATCTCAGTGTTCTTTCTCTAGATTGATTGTAGAGCGGCAGGGTGGCCGAGGTGGTAAGGTTCTTGGTTCGGCGAGTGGTCAATTGGTCATGACGAATCTCAGGAGGAGACTGTGGCTCAGAGCTGGAAGCCGGCCCGCATACGGTGGATCTTGACAAACTCCGGTGCTGGCGCGAAGGCTGTGGGTCGTCGGAATCCGGCCATCTCGTCGAGGAGGAATCGGATGGTCCGGCTGCTGACCTCCCCTCGCCGCAGGATCGTGAGGTCGTCACCGAGCGACCAGTACTTGGCCTCAAACAGGGCGTCGTGGGGGCGACAGAGACAGATAACGTTGGCCAGATTCCCCCGATGTTCCGGGGCTTCTGCCCACCCCACAACGTGACTCGCAATCAGGAGACCGACATCGGCCACATCACAAACCGCACACCGGAACTCGTAAAGGCCGGTGATTAATTCGCGGATGCGGGCTTGTCCTTTACGCCTCCGTGTGACGGCCGGGGTACTGTCGGTTTCCACTTCACCAAGGCGGAGCCGGTTCGCCCGCAGGGCGAGATCGATGGCCTCGTCCGAGAGGTCTTCCTCTTCAATGTCAATGGGGTCATCAAGGAGGAGGTATGAGCCGCGGCTGAGGAACTCAATGGACCCAGCGTCCCGCAATTCCTGGAGGTGTCGGCTCAGCGTGTAGGCGGGTGTCGCACCGGTCGAACTGGTTACGGTGCAAATCCACTTCAACTGCTCATGGATGAATGTTTGCCGTTCTACCACTCGGGTTCGGTGAGTGTGGCAGTAGGAGTGGAGAGCTTGGAGAACCGCGTCACGCCAGCGCATGTCGCCTCCTTGTTACTCCTCCGCTGGGGTTTCTGTTACCGCATACTGTCTGTGTTGCTTGGGAAACGTGCCGACAAGGGTGTGGGCGATGCCCTGCTGTCCCCCCAGCCCACTTCAGTCAGGTCGTGCTCGGCGGCGATTCTTGTCGAAATGCTACTCATATTCTGTGTCAGATCAACCCGAGCCGTGAGAAAATCAGGTTGCCCTTGAAAGACCAGCGATGCATCGTGTTCAGACAGACCGTCTTGAAGTATCGCCGTGACAAGGGCCTTTCACAAGAAGGTTTAGCGGCGTTGACTGGCATCCACTGCACAGAAACGGCGGGATCGAACGAGGTGAGCGTAACCCTACCCTCCTGTCGATTCACCGGATTGCCGAGGCCCTGACGTGAGCCCTTTTACCTGCTCGGACCTCATCCCCTGACTGACTGACTGGCTGAAGGAATGGAATGACTCCGAAGGACAAATGGAAACAACTCGGATGGCGGCACACCGTCTGGAATCTGGTCCGGTTCTTCCGCTCGCTCCAGCGGAAGAAGGATCTGGTCCCTTGGCTTGAGGAACTTCTGAACAAGAAGCAAATGAAGGCCGGCGGCTCGGCGGACTTTCCCATCGACCCGAAGCACATCACACTGTTCTTCGATTATTTGAAAGAGAGAGAAGAGAATGGGGCAAAAGTATGCGGAAACCTTCGCACAGAGGAACAGGCCATCAAAGCATGCACTGACAGAAACCTAACCGTCGAGTACACGAAAACAAAAAACAAAGACCACCACCAGTCTGCAAAGGCGGTCGTCTCTCTGGTGAATGGAGTCGTCGGGAACGTCTGCCGAGCGAGAGTGATTTCGTTCAATCCGAACCCACAAAGTCGGTGCGTGTGGTGTACTGAGAACCGGTTGCACGTCACTGCCCGGAACCTCAATGGGGCCATCCCGAGCCTGGCAAATCCAATCATCGTATGGCAAATCAAGGAATATTGGGGCAGCACTGCCGGTGGCAGCAAGATGAGTGACGCTGTCTATGAGTGCAATTTAATCGGCCGGGAACTGCGGGAGTTTGAAGAGGGGACACGAACCAACAAGTCCACTGCTATCAAGGTGGTTCACATCGTGTTTGTAGACGGTCGGATCCAATGGAATGCCCGAAGGTCAGACCTGAAGCGGTTCGTAGATTTGACGAACCAGGGGTTGATCGATTACCTTCTGGTCGGGAGCGAAATCGAGACCGAGTTGGAACCGATTCTGAACAGCGTGCTGGGCGCCAGCAACAAGTAGTCTTGTTTCTCCGACGAGATTCTCGAATTGATCTCACCCCATTCAGATTGCTGCGGCCCTGGGCCGTGTTCTCCAACCCCTCGCGGGTACAAACCGACGGACTTCCCCATCTCCGAAGCGAGCAGGTCCAGGACATCCTGCCGAACACCTCACTTCTTCTCGGGCGGACCAATGTATTCCAGCTCGATGTAATCGGGGCCGCGGGGCTTTCCGGCCAGTTTGAGCGTCCCCTGGAACTCGGCATTCCCTTCATTCAGGGTGACGACAGAAGATCCCAGACGTTGGCGCGGGTTCGCCGGGGTAACTGGCCCGGCGTCGATGCTAAACTCCCCTCCGGACTTGTCGTAACTGACCGTAACTGCGTACTCGTCGAAGTCCGTGCGACTGCGAATCGTCACGCGATATCGCCCCGGCCGCTCGACTGTCACGAGCCAGTGGCCTTTGCTGTCCGCAGCCCAGCCAGCCTTCGGTCCCCGCCAGTCCTGGCGGCTCAGTCGAACCGGGTTTTCTTTCTCGCTGCCAATCACGATTCGTGGTGGGTCGAAACCATTGCTCGTCACATCCGCGAACCAGGCGTCGTATTGCGCCTTCAGTTTCGCCACCTCGTCCGGTTTGTCGGCAGCCAGGTCTTTCATCTCGAACGGATCGTCCGTGAGGTCGAACAGTTCGTATTTCGGCTGCCACTTCGCGTCTTGTGCGACCCCGGTTGCCTGCACCAGTTTGTACCGCGGCCCACGGGCCGCGAACGCCCGGCCCTTCTCGGGGACATCGCCGCGATGCCACTGGAAGAAGAGAGTGCGGGCGGGCCAGTCCCCGGGTTTGCTGGTGAGTAAAGGGAGAAAAGTCCGGCCGTCGAAGGAGGGTTTATCATTCGGAAGCGGCACTCCACACGCCTCGATCAGGGTGGGAGTCCAGTCGATATGGGCCAGCGGCGTCTCGATGACTGCTCCAGCCTGGACCCCGCTGGCTGGCCATCGGACGTAGCACGGCACACGGATGCCGCCCTCGTAGACTGTTCCTTTCCGGTTGCGCAGGCCCGCGTTGAAACGCACACCGCCGGGGCCGTTGTCGGTCATGAAGATCACGATCGTGTTGTCGGCAAGTTTCTGGTCGTCGAGTGCTTTCAACAACCGGGCGAAGTTCGCATCCACGTTACCGATCATCCCGTAAGCTCGGGCGATCTCGTCGGTGTCGAGTTTCAGACCGGCCCACGGCTGGCCGATTTTCGGGAACCCGGTCGGGCTGAGATCGAGCTTGCGGAACGGTGCTGCAAGCTCGTCGGCAACCTGATAAGGCGAGTGGGGGGCGTTGAAGGCCACGTGTGCGAAGAACGGCTTCGACCGGTCGGCTGCAAGAAAGTCGATCGCGGCGTCGGTGAACACGTCGGTGCAGTAGCCTTTCGTCTTCACCTCCCGGCCATTTTTCTTGAGAATGGGGTCGAAGTAGGCTGTCTTTGGGTCAAGGTCCGGGGGGTCGGACGGCTGGGCCAACCCGCCGCCCTGGTGCCAGAGGGTCTGCTGGAAGCCCCGGTCCTCGGGGCGCATCGGGTAGTTATCCCCGAGGTGCCACTTCCCGAACAGACCGGTCCGGTATCCGGCGGCAGCCAGGTATTCGGGGAGGGTCTTCACTCCTGGCCGCATCATCGACCGACCCAGAAACGTATCGACGACTCCGACCCGATAGTTGTACTGCCCGGTCAGAAGGGACGAGCGAGTGGGGGAACAGACCGGCGAGACGTAGAAGTTCCTCAACCACGTGGATTGCTTCGCGAAGGCATCGACGTTCGGGGTCTTGATGACCGGATTCCCATGACACCCGAGATCCCCGAAACCCTGGTCGTCGGTGATCACGAGGAGGATGTTGGGGCGGTCCGCGGCCGGCGTGGCCGATGCGGCTCCGAGTGCGAGTAAGATACTCAGAGCAAACCGTTTCATCGGGGGGGTCTCCTGGCGGGCCTTCCGGCGGTCGTGCTGGTTAGACTCTACCGATGCGACTGTCCCTCCGCTACCGTCTGCTTCTCCCGCTGGGCCTCCTGCTGGTGGGCGATCTGGCAGCAACCGCGTGGGCAGCGATGGCCGCTGCGCGAGGTGCCGACCGACGACTGGCGGGGCAACTCTGGGGGGCCGCCCGGACCCTGACCGAACCACCGACGTTCCGACTCACCCCACCGGTGCTGGCCCAGATGAAGAGGCTCTCCGGGGCCGATTTCCTGCTCGTTCCCGCCGACGGCCCCCCCATTTCGACATTTGTCGAGCCGATCCCCTCTCCCCCGGCGGATGTCCCGATCGCGATCCCGGCTACGGATGGCGAAGACCACCAACTCGGCCCCCCTGTCACGGTCGGCGGGACGGAATACCGATGCCTGCGACTGGCTCTCCGCGAACCGCACCCGAATCACGGCGGCCACCTCGACATCTTTTACCCAGAATCCCTTCGTCGGACCGCCGTGTGGGACGCCGCCCGGCCTCCGTTGGTGCTCGGGTGCGTGGGTGGGCTGGCTGCGGTCGGGCTAGCGCTTTTGACTGGCACCCGGCTCGTTCGCCGCGTCCGCGACCTGGAGCACCGAACCCGGCGAATCGCAGCGGGCGACTTCCGGCCGATGCCGGTGGTTGGCGGTGACGACGAGTTGACCGATCTGGGCCGGTCGGTGAACGAGACGGCCCGGCAATTGGCGGAGTTCCAGGAGGCGATGCAGCGGGACGAGCGGCTGCGCGTTCTGGGTCAGTTCTCGGGCGGCCTCGCGCACCAGTTGCGCAACGCGGCGGCCGGGGCCAAGCTGGCGGTGGAGCTATTCCTGTCGGAGAACCCAACGGCCGACCCGGAGCCGCTCCAGGTGGCATTGCGGCAACTGGCCCGGATCGAAGCCAACCTGCGGCAGTTTCTCGACCTGGGCAAGCCTCCCCCGGCCACCCGGCAACGGTGCGATGTGGTGAAACTGATCGACCAGTCGGTGAGCCTATTAAAGCCGCACTGTCAGCACGCAGGGATCACTTTGACCTGGGAACCTGGCTCTGCCGATGTCAGGATGGAGGGTGATCCGACTCAACTGGCCCACCTGATCGGGAACGTGATCGGCAACGCGGTGGAGGCTGCGGGTCCAGGAGGGGCGGTGGGTGTGCAGCTCCGGAGCAATGGCGCGGATGAATCGACTCCCACGCTGGCAGACTCCCCGATAGCAGGTGATGGGTGGGTGATCGAGGTGACCGATACCGGTCCCGGCCCATCACCGCAGATCGCAGCGAAAATGTTTGAGCCGTTTGTGACCGGGAAGGACCAGGGGATTGGGCTCGGGCTGGCAGTCGCTCGCCGAGCCGCCGAGGCACACGGCGGGCGAGTGTCGTGGACCCGGCAGGACGGGCGAACCGTGTTCCGAATCGATCTTCCGGTCGGCGGATCGAGAAACCTCCAGGGCGATGCCCTCGACAAAAACAAGCTGCAAACCTGATAAGGCTGGGTTGGCATGGGCAACGCCCTGCGATCGCTTGGAAAACGACTGGGTACAAAAGTGATTTGGCTGTAACCGGTAGGGCTCGCCCCAAAGNNTGGCGTTACACCGCATGGCTTGGCTCCCAGGGCTGACGCCCTGGGCTACTATCTGACGCCTCTTCGAGGCTTCGAGACCGACCGGTTACGCCCAAGTGATTTTGTCAGGGGGTTCTCAATCACACTGATGTCTTTTTTCTTCGACTACCACCTGCCCGATCACCTGATCGCCCAGCAACCGGCCGCCCGGCGGGACGAGTCGCGGTTGCTTGTCCTGCGGCGAGCGACCGGCGAACTTGCCCACCACATCTTCCGCGACTTGCCGGACTTGCTTGCGCCCAACGACTTGCTTGTCCTCAACGACACGAAGGTTCTGCCTGCAAGGGTCATTGGCCGACGGGAACAGACAGGTGGGAAGTGGGAAGGGCTCTTCCTTCGGCAGACGGCCGACGGACTCTGGGAGTTGCTCGCCCAGAGTCGTGGGTATCCGGCGGTCGGCGAAGGATTCGCGATTATCCCGGACGAGAACTCGACCTCGGTCGTACCCGGCAGCGAGACATTTCGGTTGATTCTCCGCGGTCGGACACTGGAGCGACACTGGCTCATGGAGCCGGACCCGCCCGGCTCGCCGCCCGAGTTGTTGGCCCGGTTTGGACGAATCCCTCTCCCCCCCTACATCCGCAAGGGGCGAGCCGGGGCCGACGATTCCGATCGCTACCAAACGGTGTTCGCTGCTCACGCCGGATCGGTCGCCGCCCCCACCGCCGGGCTCCACTTCACCCCGGACCTGCTCAACCGGCTGGCGGCCAAGGGAATCGGCACCGCCCGGGTCACCCTGCACGTTGGGCTCGGGACGTTCGCTCCGGTCAAGGTCGACAATCCGGCCGAGCACGTGATCCACCGCGAGTGGTGCGAGGTGACGCCACAGGCGGTCGACGCGATCCAGGCGGCCAGGACTCGGGGCGGGCGTGTGGTGGCGGTTGGCACAACGGCCACCAGGACACTGGAGACTGCCGCAACGCCCACCGGACTCGCACCCTTTCGCGGCGACACCGGGCTCTACATCTACCCACCATACGCATTCCGGGCAGTCGGCGGGCTGGTCACGAATTTCCACCTTCCGAAAACAACGCTGCTGTTACTCGTCGGTGCATTTGCCGGGAGCGATCTCCTTCAGCGGGCCTACGCCGAGGCGATCCGGGGCGAGTACCGGTTCTTCAGCTATGGTGATGCCATGTTGGTGCTGTAGAACCCTCGGCTTCCCAAGTGCATTCGTCAAGCACATTCGGTACAATTCCGTCTGTGGCAAAACTCCTTGACGTTCGGCAGGACGGCCCATGAGTAGTTCCGACACCACAGGCGCTTACCAGCCGGGCAGCCCAGAACTGGACGCTGACGATACTGCTGCCGATCTCCCCCTGCACATCGGTCGCTACCGCATCGAGAGGGTGCTGGGCAAAGGTGGCTTCGGCCTCGTCTACCTCGCCCACGACGACCAGTTGAATCGTCTTGTTGCGATCAAAGTCCCCCACCGTCATCGAGTCTCTGTTGCCGAAGATGCCGCAGCCTATCAGGCCGAGGCCCGCACCGTCGCCAACCTCGACCACCCGCACATCGTTCCGGTTTACGATGTCGGCAGCACCGAGGACTGCCCCTGCTTCATCGTCTCGAAGTTTATCGAAGGCAGTACACTGGCGCAACTGATCAAGAACAACCGGCCCACGTTTGCCGAGGCGGCGGAGCTGGTTGCCTCAATTGCCGAAGCGCTGCACTACGCCCACCGCCGCGGGTTGGTGCATCGGGACATCAAGCCGGCCAACATCTTGCTCGACCAGGAGGGAAAGGCATACGTGGCGGACTTTGGCATTGCTCTTCGAGAGCAAGATGTGGGCAGTGGTCCTCGCTCTTCGGGAACGCCCTCCTACATGTCGCCCGAGCAGGCCCGGGGGGAGGGGCACCGGGTCGACGGCCGCACTGATATCTTCAGCCTGGGCGTGGTTCTCTACGAACTCCTCACCGGCCGCCGCCCGTTCAAGGGGAACTCACGGACCGAATTATTGGAGCAGACCATTGCCGCCGAGCCACGCCCCCCCCGACAGATCGTCGATGGCATCCCGGCACCGCTGGAGCGGGTGTGCCTGAAGGCTCTTTCCAAGCGCGCGGCAGAGCGGTACACGACGGCTCAGGACTTGGCCGATGACTTGCGGCAATCGTTCGGAGGCACGGCCACGACCGTGCCAATGATGGCCAGGGAGCCAATTTCCGTTGACAGCCAACGGTCGCCCGATCCCGGTCGAGTGGTAGTCGTACCCAAGGGTTTGCGGGCTTATGAAGCGGACGACGCAGACTTCTTCCTCGAGCTGCTCCCTGGCCCCCGAGACCCAAGAGGCTTACCAGAAGCGATCAAATTCTGGAAGAGTCGCATCGAGAGGACTGACCCGGAGGAGACGTTCTCGGTCGGACTACTCTACGGGCCGTCCGGGTGCGGGAAGTCTTCGCTGGTGAAGGCCGGCTTGTTGCCACGACTGGCACCCCACGTCACCCCCATCTACGTGGAGGCGACTGCCGAACTTGAGGCCCACCTCTTCCACCGCCTCGGCCGGGCCTGTCCCACTGTCCGGGGGGAGCCCGGACTGGCCCAGGCCATGAGCGCCCTCCGCCGCGGCTTGCCGGGTCTGCCTGGCGGCAAGCTGCTCATTGTGATCGACCAGTTTGAACAGTGGCTGCACACCCACCCGAGCGGGGGCGAGAACGAGTTAGTCCGAGCCCTCCGGCAGTGCGACGGCAGCCGGTTGCAGTGCCTCGTCATGGTTCGCGACGACTTTTGGATGACATCCACGCGGTTCATGCAGGCTCTGGAGATTTCCACTGTCGAGGGCCACAATTCTGCTGCCGTCGACCTCTTCACACCAATCCACGCGCGGAGGGTGTTGGCCTTGTTCGGCCGGGCATATGGCACTCTCCCAGCCGGCGATCAGGAACTCACACCCGCCCAGTCCGGTTTCCTGGACCGTGCCGTCGAGGAACTGGCCCAGGACGGCTGGGTGAGCCCGGTCCGCCTGGCTCTGTTCGCCGACATGGTCAAGGGCCGGGCCTGGACCGAGGATTTGTTGCGCCAGCTCGGGGGGTCGATCGGGATCGGCGTCAAGTTCCTCGACGAAAGCTTCACGGCGGCGACCGCACCGCCCGAACACCGGCTTCACCAGAACGCCGTACGCGCGGTGCTCAGCTCGCTCCTCCCAGGTGCGGGGACCGACATGAAGGGGTTCGTGCGATCCCGGGCAGAACTCCTGGAGGCCTCGGGATACCACACAACGCCGACTGGATTCGACAGAATGATCAAAATCCTGGTCACGGAAACCCGCCTGCTAACGCCAGTGGCCGCGGACACCCCGGAGAGCGGGCTCCGCGATGCCGTGGCGCCGGCCACACGGGAAGGGGAGTATTATCAACTCACCCATGATTATCTTGTACCCTCGATCCGAGACTGGCTGGCTCGCAAGCAGATGGAGACCCGGCGCGGTCGCGCCGAGTTGAGGCTGGCCGAACGAGGCGATTTCTGGCAGGCCAAACCGGAGCCACGGCAACTCCCGTCACTGACCGAGTGGCTCACGATTCGCCTGCTGACCCGGCAGCAGACCTGGACAGACCCCCAGCGGCGGATGATGCGAGCGGCCACCCGACGGCACTTCAGAAGCATCGCCCGGACAGTGGCTGTGGCCGCCCTACTTGGGGCCGTCCTGTTCTTCCTGGGTGGTCGTCTTGAAGAGGAATACGCTGCGATACGGGCTGACGGCCTGGTCCGCCGTCTGCTCGCCGCCGATGTCTCCGAGGTTCCCGTGGTCGTCAAGGAATTCGACGGACACCGCCAGTGGACCGACCCTCAATTGGAGGCAGTGCTGGCCGACCCGACCTCCCGGCGCGAGCATCGCCTGCGTGCGAAGCTGGCTCTCTTGCCAGTCGACCACCGGCACGCGGACGACCTTCGGGAGCAACTCCTCGACGCCAAGCCCAACGAGTTCCCGGTCATCCGCGACGCCCTGACGCCGCACAGCGACAGTCTCATTGGTGGCCTCTGGGAGGCCCTGGAGGCGAAGCGGGTCGATCCTGGTCAGCGGTTCAGGGCGGCTGCAGCCCTGGCCGCCTACGACCCCCACGGCGCGCGGTGGGAGGGGAGCAGACGCTGGGTCGCCGAGTACCTGGCGATGCAACCATCGCTCGTGCTCCCCCGTTGGGTGGATGCGTTGCGACCGGTCAAAGACCAACTGACCCCCGCCCTCGCGGCCTATCTGAGAGACCACCCGGGGACCCAGGCCGCGTCTGCCGCAGCGGAAATCCTCGGGGACTATGCTGCCAGTCAACCAGAGGTGTTGGCAGACGCGATCGCTCGCGCTTCGCCTGATGCGTTTGCCGGCCTACTCCTGCGACTGCGGGCATGTCCACAGCAGGGGGTACCCGCAGTTCTCATGGCTTTCGACCAGACTGCCCTCGTCAACAATCCCCATCCCAACGAGGCGGCGAGCCGTCGGGCCAACCTGGCCATCGCCTTACTGCGGCTAGGGGAGGGGGAACGGCTGTGGCCGCTGCTGAAGGCATCTAACGACCCCCGGGTTCGGAGTTACCTGATCGATCGCCTCGCCCGGCTGGGGTGCGATCCTGCAGTGCTACTGGCCCGGCGTCGGGCGGAGCCCGACGACACGATCCGGGCCGCCATTCTGTTAGCGATTGGTGGGTACGATCCCACCGCCCTTCACATGCCACTCATCCCGGAACTCCAGACGATCTGCCGGGACGACGGCAGCCCGGCGGTCCACGCCGCAGCCATCTGGCTGCTCGGCAAGCACGGTGTACGAGATCACATCATAGCTGGGGGACCACCGCCATCCGGCAGTCCCCCTGACCCGCGAACAGAGTGGTACCTCAACTCTGTTGGGGGGACGATGGTCCGGATCAAAGGCCCTGTGAGATTTACAATGGGTTCCCCGGCGGGTGAGCCGGGCCGTCGGGATGCCCTCGAAAAACAACGCGAAGTATCCATCGACTATTCCTATGACATCGGCATGACGGAAGTCACCGTCGCTCAGTTCCGGCAATTCTTTAAGCAGCGGCCTGGAGCCTGTTCCGGCTGGCGCGCCGAACATGCCGACGATGCCCCAGCCGTCAAGGTGACCTGGTACGCTGCGACGGCCTATTGCAACTGGCTCAGCAAGGTCGAAGGGCTCCCCCCAGACCAGTGGTGTTATGAGCCAATCGAAGATGAGAGGCACGACCATGGAATGAAGATCGCGCGGGACTATCGCCGCAGACGGGGTTACCGACTACCCACAGAGGTTGAGTGGGAGTTTGCCTGTCGCGGGGGCGCGGCCACCAGCCGCTGCTACGGGGACGCCGAGGAGTTGCTACCGCGGTACGCCTGGTACGCCCTTAACGCGGCCGAGGAGCCCTTGCCCGTGGCCACACTCCTTCCCAACGCCTTCGGCCTTTTCGACATGCACGGCAACGCGGCGGAATGGTGTCAGGACAAATTTGAGGAAGCCGGCCCAGTCCAGGCCAATGAGCCTGGGTGGGAAGTGGTCAAGTCAGAAGATCCACGAGCAGCCCGAGGTGGGCAAATTACTATGCCGGGAAGAATGATTCGTTCAGCGAAGCGATTTGCTGATCGACCACCGATGAACGATGGAGGTGGGTTCCGTCTGGCTCGGAGCCGACCCTGATTTCAGCGCCAAGGCAATGAAGCGTCCGAGGGGACACCAGAGGGGTGTTCACCTGTCAGCAAGCATCGCGGGGGCGCTCGATCCCCTCGGATGAATTTGCACTCGTCGACGATACCGATAACACATTGAACGACGAACTCGAAGAGGACGAACTCGAAGAAGACGAACTCGATGGCAAGATTGAGCCGTGAAAATGTTGGCGAGAGGAATGAGAATGGGATGATTTTCCACTCGACATTGACGACGCAGCGAACGACGATGAACTTGATGGTGAAATCGATCTATCAGCAAGAGAGGGGGGAGAAGGCGATTCGGACGAATTTTCACTCGTCGATGATACCGAAGTCACATCGAACGAAGAACTCGACGACAATGACAGAGACGAATAGGACGAGGAAGACGAACTAACTAATGACTGATTCATAAGCACTATATCCTGTAAAAGTAAATATGATATAGAATCGATTAATTGTTGTCAACGTTCTATTATAAGTAATATATCTTCTGCCCAGGCCGAAGCCAGCAGAGCTACCTTCCAATATTCCACATGACGATTGGGGTACGTTCGCGACCTAGTATCGTTTTTTCGATTTTCGTGCGCGTGAATGACAGATCGTGCAGGAAGTGCTGATTATCAGAGATGGGACGATGCGCGTACAACCTGAATACTCGCGGTGAGGGAGCACAGGGCAAGGAAGTGAGTCCGCTATGTTTGCGCGGAGCCAGGGAGGAATGGCATTCACTGAGTGTTCGACATGCGCGATTTAAACTGACCCATATATTGCTCAATAAGATTAATTGATTATTGGCGAGTTATCCACCAGATGTCGTTGCCTTGCTGATAATCTCGGCCGAATTTCTGCTCAATTGCGATCCGGACACTCTCCCAGCCGATATCGTCACCAGCGAGAATTCCACCCCGTTTGACTTTTGGCAGCCAGGTGTCAATGTCCTTGAGAACAGATGCCGTGCTGTGATTACCGTCGATGAGGACCATATCCACAGACTCCACCGCAAACCTACGTGCAGCATTCTTACTATCAAGAGGATATATATTAATATTTAAGTATGGATAGATACATTTTACATTGTAGATAAAGCTTTTAGGGTCACTGAGTGCGTACCCATCCACAGTCCCGTCATAATTCCCCATGAAGCTTTCTACGCTTACGATGTTAATATTGCGGTGTAGAAGCGCAATAGCAAGTGTCACGATAGAACCGCCGTGGAAGCTCCCAACTTCAACGATTATCCCGCCTTCAGGGACCGTTTTAGCGAGCTGGATGTACTGGCTCATTGAGCCCCCGATTGTCATCGCTCGCGGGATACGCTCGGCGAACCTTGTGAGCATGATATCGGTCATTTCATCCCACTTTGCTCGGACACGACACGTCGCCAGTGCCTCGATGTGGAGGTAATAATAGACTAAATCATTCCACAAATGATGAGAAACTGGATCGATCCATGCAGCGGGATCGACCCTCCAATCGATGATCTCGCCGAACCAAAGCATTCTGAGCCAGTGCGCGTAGCTCCATGTTTGATTTTGGCCCCCAGTTGGGAGCCACTGGCTATGCTCGGCGAACCAAAACTTCATTGTCCCACCGCAATGAAATGCTCGCTGCGGCTTGTTGATAGATCGGTTGATTAACGTGTGATTTTCATACGTGATGATATCGCTAAGGTAGACCCAATGCTGACTAAATTGATTGTTGTTCAGTAGATCTACGTTTTCGTCTTTACAGTGTTTATATATTACACTGTTGAGTACCCCTTGATCTCCATGCCCAGGATACACTTTTGTGGTCTGTGGTCCAAACACCGCAGTGTTGCAGCACATGGCCCATTCCATCAAAATCGTGCGGTTGATACCGGTCAGGGGGACGAAGTACATGCTTGTAGACATATACTTCTGACTCTGGGCCGGAACACGGAATCCGTACTGGGCGTACGACGCATCGTAGAGTACGCCGTCGCCATCCTTGCCGCCGCGCATTTTTCCATCTTCAAAGCATGCATCGATAACGTCCTGGACATTGCTGCATAAGACGGCATCCGAGTCGATCCCAATGACCATGTCGTGGTCGACTGACAGATCTGCGGCGGCGTACGCCTTCAATTGCCAAGCCCCAAGAATGCGGCCGCCCTTCTCAAAATCACAGCTCGCATAGACCGCTACACCTGCGTTCTTGAGAAGATCCATCTGCACATCAGACAAACCTGTGTTGTACACATCAGAACTGACGACCGCAATTTGGGAGTTGGGATGGTAATACCTGATGCTGTTGACAGCAGCGACTGTGCCAGGAAAAAATACCCTGTCAGAGACCGTGATCCACAAAATACTCCTCCCCGTCAGTCTCTGTGTAGGCTGTTCCATTTGATATATTCTCTTGTCAAATCATTGCACGATTCAAAGTAATTATGTTTTATTTGAACATATATTGCTCAATTTCATTATCGATCAAAACTGCCCAGGAGCCTCGACACCGCCCGCTCTTTGCATCACTGCTTCCGGGGAATCTGTTGGCCCTGATTGTTGTCGGGCAGATAGTATTTCAGGCGTCCTCGGTGTCCCCCCACGCATCAAGTACGAGAGTGCCCCACCTTCATAGTACACCTCAATAGCCCGAATCACGTCGCCTGCGGTGACCATGTCCATACAGCGCGGGATTGCCAAGTTGGGTCGGATTGCGACGGGTTGAAGGCACAAGTTCTCTGGCCGATCCATTTTATCTCCGTCCCCAACAGGCTGGCAGCGGGATTTCCAGCAACCTCCGTTGTCGCAGCACGTCAGTGCGCCGTTGGTTTCCAGGAATCGATGGTGCCCGTACTTTTCCCACTGGGACGGCTCACGGCCACCGGCGATCACCACACAGGCTCGATTTTTAGGCCTCCCAGGCTTCACCTCCACCGCGGCCGCCAGATGCATCGCGAACGTCACCGGACAGAGCACGCCACTGGCGTGGTACATCAATCGAACGAATTGCCGGATATCGGTTTTTCCGACCAGATCGATCACCCCATGCAGGCGCGGGTGAAAGTGGCCCGATTCGCCACACTGGACGAACTGGATACGCCCCGCGAAATGGTCGACGACACGCTGGTAACGGGCCGGATCCCACCACTTCGCCGTAAAGTCGTACTTGCCGCCCGCCATTACGATCCAAAACTCCTCATTCCAGCAGATCGGATCCTCCTGGACCTGATTGAGCCAGGCTTTCTCTCGCTGCGCAAGGTGGATGTCGCCGCGGAACTTGCTCACGGGAATCCGCAGTCCCAGGACTTCTTCCAGGTGCCTGACGTAGCCGTGAATGAAGTGGTGAGCCCCCTCGTTACTTTTGTGGATCAGGTCGTACCGCATTGGGAGGACTTCGACCCCGGGATCTTCCTCGGAGAGCGACGTGATGTAGGGGTTATTTTCCCAGAGCTGCACGGCGGAAGTCCGGACATCCGTGAGGAACATCCCCGGATAGGCCAGGTGCAGATCCCGCACAGCGGCCGTCATCATGACGACATCGCCAGGGCTAAGATTACACGTTAAGATCAATTTCCGTGGCATGGCCCGATATCTCTCGCGGAATCACGTCAACAACACAGACGGGATTCAGCGGACGCGCTTTCCGACCCAGGGGTGTTGATGTCGCGGAGCCCGAGAACGCATAAATGATTGGCCCAATAGCGGACCGCATTATTCTCCATTACCCCACCACCCGACGACATTCCTCACAAACCCACGATGTCCCGCAAGAGCGAAGGACATGTACTGCACAGCGCGGCGGGAATAACCAGTGAACGCTCTCCAACCCCTGTCCTCACCTCAAGGAGGAATCAGGGGCATTCGACCAATTCTCAAGAACTCGTCCAAGATCAAACCCGTGGTTTTCGCCGATCAAACGAACAGGAGAAAAACAGGCATTTTCTACGTGGCCTGGCCATCCTGGGCCAACACGCCNNTCATCGTTCCATGCTGGGCCAATCTGGGCTGTCAAGCCCGTGCCAGCGATTTCACGGTTTTGATTCTGGACAACTCCCAACCGGCAGAAAGTCGAGTCTCATCTTCAGAAAGATTTGCCCGTGGGATCAAGCCAGTCAACACATGATCGGGGCGTCGGCCCAAGATTTTAGGGCTGTGAAGACGCCGACACCTCTCGAAACGATTCTGCGGACGGGGCGATTGGGTGCGTAGGACCGAACGGGTATGATCTCGCCCGCATTTCACCGGTGAAGACGGTTAGGTCGGTTGTCCTTACCTAGAAATGGTTTCATAGCAAATCGCAGAGTCTCACTTCGCTCACTCCGGGTAACCTCCATTCCGTCTTTATTATTCGAAAATTACTTGTTTATTTTTGATTATCGATTGTACGATTTTTATTCATTATATTTAAGATTGTATTTTACTAGCAAGAGAACTTGTCCAACTGCTTCGCGGTAGAAATGCCGGGGCTGCAACTGTCTACCCAGGGTGCGCCAAACGCGATCCTGGGCATTGTTGTTCAAGCCCTACGAAGTAGAAGCCAATCGAGTCTCACAAAATGTGGTGTGTTTTCAGGAGATCCTGCCGACTGCCTTAGGGTTCGTCGTCATATCGACCCACACACACTGAAAAACTGGAGCATTCGCTCATTTCAGACTGGGTGGCTCCACCACCCGTGGGGCCGGGATGGGCGGGGTGTAATTCCGCAGCGTGGTCTCCACTGCCCGGAAGTCCTCCCGGTCGCGAACCACGTCCCACCGACTGTCCTGAAGTTGATCGGCGTTCCGGAAGCCAGCGGCGACTGCCTGCTTGAGGACACGCACAGCCGAGTCGGCGAACTCTTTTTGGGTCGCGGCAGAGCCGGTCTTCGGGTAGCACATAGCGTAGGTTCGGGCCGCGATGTACAGGTCGCTGGCTCCCCGGGCGTGTTTCTCCAGCACGTCAGCCGCCCGGGCTGCGCGGAGACGATCGTGCGCGCGGAGGTTTCGATCGATCAGCACCACCAACGCTTCGGGTCCGACTGTCGGGTACTCCTTCATCATCTCCACCGGGTCGCGTGTTCTCGCCCGAATGGCCTCCAGCAGCTCGAGTTTCTTGTGTACCGTCGCGATCTCGGTGCCAAACACTGCATCGACCAGCTTCTTATCCACCTCCGTGAACTGCGCTGGCACCTTCAGTGCCTCCTGATAGGTGGTCTTGGCCTCATTGAACTCATCCCGGTCGGAGTACACGTCCCCGAGTCGTCGCCGGGAGGTCATCACCGCACGGGCGGCCGCCAGATTCGTGGGGTTCGCAGCGGCCACCGCATCACGCAACTGCAAAGCCGTCATTTCTGCATCACGCCGGAATTTCGAGAAATCGACCACCGCGAAAGTGTTTGCCAGTTCTGCATCTCGCCGGAAGTTCAAGAGCTCGGCCGCCGCATATGTGTTTGCCAGTCGTTGCCACCCGATCGCCTGGTCTTCCTTGGCCTGAGCATTCGAGTCGTCGACCTTCGCCAGTTTGTCGAACAGGTCGAGCGATTTACCATACAGGATCAAGGCGACAGTCTGGGAGTTCTGGTGGAACGCCACGTCGCCCCACTTCCCGTAGGCCAGCCCCAGATCCCGCTGAGCCTGACCGCTGCCGGGATCTTTCTCGGCCAGTTCCTTGAACAGGGCGAATGCCCGATTCGCCTCGACCCGGGCCAGTAGCGGGTTTCCGGCCAGTTGGTGGGCATAGCACAACCGATCGTGGCTGATGGCCAGATCCCGGCGCGCCCGGGTGGAATCCGGATCGGCCCCGACTAACTCCTCACGGGCGTATGAACTTCCGATGAGGGCCTCAAACGCTGCTCCGAGTCGCCCCGCGGCGAGTTCAGCACTCCCGATCCGCTCCAGGTTCTGAGCCAGATCCATCCTGGTGCGGACACTCGCCGGGTCGTCCTTCTGGAGCTTCTCAAGAATCACCCGCCCTTCCCGGTATTCCCGGAGGGCTCCGGCGGTGTCGCCGCTTTCAAGCCGTGCGTCTCCGAGGTACTCGTAACTCTTGCCGTACAATCGGCGGATTCGGCCAGATCCCGGGTCGGTTTCCGCCAGCTTCCGACAGATGTCGTTGGACTGTTCGGTTTGCTCCAGAGCCTGCTTGATCTTCCCCGTTCGGAGGAGGACGTACCCGATTCGCCCCCGAGCGACGGCCTCGTCGGCCTTCACCCCTGCGGACAGCGGATCTTTGTCCCCCACTCCCTTCAGAATCCCCAGCTCGGTCTGGAACGCCGCCAGGGCTCCGCCCATGTCGGCCCGATCGATATTCACCTCTCCCAGCCGGCCGTAGGCCGCCGCCCACTCGCGCTGGACCTCGACCCGATCGGGCAATTCCTTTGCCAGCTTCTCGCGGAGTGTGAGTGCCTTGCGGACAGCGGTCTCTGCCCCGCTGAGGTTGCCCATCCGCAGAAGAATATCGGCTTCGCGTTCGTGGCTCTGGGCGAGATCCCGCCCGGCCTCCTGGGCGGTCTTCGTGTTGGCCGGGGCGGCGGCGTAGAGGCTGGTGCGGATATCCCGGCTGGTTTGACACACCTCCCAGGCCTCCCGAGTATGCCCCTGCTCCTGGGCAACGAGCGCGAGCCGGTCCTGGGCCGCCGCCACGGCCCCACGGGCGACCGGGTCGGTCGGTGCTAATTTGAGGTGCTTCGTGCGAAGATCGAGGGCTTTCCGGGCAGCCTCCGACGCCCTGGTTGTCTCTCCGGCCTGGAGGCGAATCTCGGCCAGCTTGTAATATCCGGTCGCCAGGTTTTTTTGATCTTCAAGGTCGCCAGATGGTATTGCCTCTGCACTCGCGACAGCGGTCTCGTATTCTTTCCGGGCGGCCAAAGTATTCCCGAGGCTCTTGTAGACGTCGCCCATCTGCACCCGAGCCCCGAACAGAACCCGGTCGGCTTCCTGACGATCGGCACCCGAGACGTGTCCGCCGCTCGTGAGCAGATCATTCAGGCCCTCCTGGGCCGTCTGGAGCAACGACTGACGAAGGCGCTGAGTGCCGGAACGATCTTCAAGTTGGGATTGGATTTCAAAGACCACCTTCTCGAATGCCTTGCTGGCGAGCCCGAACCGGTTTTTGGCCAGGTCGCGAGCCCTCTCAGCCGCATCCCTCTGATCACGAGTCTGTTTTTCCTGGTCGGTCAATTTGTCCAGAGCATCGCGGGTTTTCTCTTTGGCCGCCGTCTCGGCTTTCAGGGCCTGCTGGGCATCGTCCTCGGCCTTGGTCACTTTGATGAGTGATTCTTTGGTCTGTTTCCTGGCCTGATCGACCACAAACAGGATCACTGCCGCAGCGAGGAACCCTGTGAAAAGGAGGGAGACGGCCGCCGCGACCCGGGCCGGGTGCCGCCTGGCCCAACGGGCAAGCCGGGCCAGGAGCGGGTCGCGATGGCAACTCACCGGTTCGTCCGACAGCCACCGGTCCACGTCCGCAGCCAGTGCCTGCGCGGTTGGGTAGCGGTCTTCGGGGCGGGTGGCCATCGCTTTCAGGCAGATGGCTTCCAGCGGTTTCGAGACATCTCCAGCCACCTCTCGGGGTGGTGGAAACGTGCCCTCCTGGACCCGGCTGATCGTCAAAGTCGGGTCATTCCCCGTGAAGGGTGACTTCCCGGTCAGAATGTAGTAAAGGGTGGCTCCAAGACTGTAGACATCGGACGCAGGACCAATGATGTCGATCCGACCGGCAGCCTGTTCCGGGGACATAAATGCCGGAGTTCCGACCACAGTTCCCATCGTGGTCATCTGGTCGGATGAACCGGTCCCATTCGGATTCAAGTGGGCTCCGGTTGGGCCGGTCTGGCTCTCCTCAGGGGTCTGGGGATCGTCCAGGGCTTTCGCCAACCCCCAGTCGACCACCAGGGTCTCCCCGAACGTGCCGACCATCACGTTCGCTGGCTTGATGTCCCGGTGGATGACATTGCGGGTGTGCGCATACGCGATCGCCTGGCAAACGGCAGTGAATCGCTGGAGCAACTGTCGGAACGCAATCCGGCGGCTATCGGCAGTCTGGCTGTTCCTCGGCGGGCCAGTCTCGATCTTTCCCCCTTCCGCACCGGGGGCCGCTGGCCCGGGTGGTCGGAAATACCGGTCGATCTCGTCCTTCAGACTCTCCCCGCGAATGAATCGCATCGCGTAGCACGGCCGACCGAACCCGTCGGCGACCAACCCGAACACGGGCACGACACCGGGATGGTCGAGCCGAGCGGTGAGTTCGGCCTCGCTCAGGAAGCGGCGACGACAGGACGCATCATCGGCGAAGCGGGTCTGGATCTTTTTGAGCGCGACCTCCCGATTCAGTTCGGTGTCCTGGGCTTTGTAGACCTCCCCGAGCCCACCACGGGCGTGGAGATCACGGACAGCAAACCGACCCACCATTGCCCCGCGAACGGGAATTCTGGGGCTACCGGTCGGGGAGGATGTGGCTGGTCCTCGCACCACCCTCGTGGCTTCATTCTGGCCTGTCTCGCCGCCGGGTAATCCGGGAGTGGCGCGTGTGGCCGCGTTCAGATCGACATCGGGTGCGCGAACCTGGGTGGCAGCGAAGAGATCGACTCCTGCATCGGGTGCGCGAATCTGGGTCGCGGCAAAGAGATCGACCCCTGCTTCGGGCGGCCGGGTCCGAGTGACTGCGTTCAGATCGACATCGACCTCGGGTGATCGAGCCCGAGTGGCCTCGTTCGGATCGGCATCCGCCGCGGGGGGCCGGGTAAATGTATCCGCGTTGAGATCGATATCCGCAGATGATGCCCGACGATATGTAATTTCGTTGGGGGAGTGTACCGGGGGTAGAGTGGGTTCGGTGGGCGGTTGGGGTCGGTTCCACTGGGTCGCCTCAGGGGAGGAGACTCCGCTCGATGCCCTGTCGATCTCTGGCAGGATTGGACCCGGAGTATCACCATCATCGCGTTGCAGACCACCTGGACCGGTGACAACCGTGCCCTCCGCGTGGTCGGTGGGTGTCGATCCCGGAAGGGTGGAAGGGGAGGCCGGCACCACCGTTGCGTCGACCGGTTCCGGGTCGCGGGGGTCGGACATCGGTCGTCCTCGGGTTCCAGGGATGGGGTGACCCGAATCCGCGCAGGGACCAAGCAGGATTCGGACTCGACGCCCCCGGCATGACTCGGGCAGCGTGCTCGCAGCAACTGGGGACGGAAGTGTCGACCAGCCTGGTGGGTTCAGGGCTTCTGTGAGTGTAACCAGTTTCCGGGTCGGTGGAAAGGGTCGAGACGGCGACATTGAATGGAGCCCGACCCTGGAGGGTTCGCAGCGATGAGCCGGTGGTTGAGCGCAGCTCTACCACCAGGGGCGATGACGCGGACACGCATTGACACCTCGCTCGGTTACGGACGGGGATTTCTTGCAACAATCACCTGTCGTTCAGCCGATATAATCGTTACAGACCGTACCCATGGCCCTGGTTCGGTGCCCCAATCCGCCGCACAGGCCGCCTCCTGTGCCACCGGGCATGGTTTCAGGTTTCGAGTTCAAAGTGAAAACGTTGGAGACCCTGCGCTTTGACGCCAGCTCCTGAACCGCAGGAATCATCAACTTTATACTTTGAACTTTAAACCGCGCCTACCACCGAGCGAAGTACCCATGTCCACGGCGATGCCGGCCCCCAAAGCGGAACCCCGGCCAGCTCCTGAGGGTTCGCCGAGTCCTCCCCCACCTCCTGCGGCCGACGACCTCTTGATCGCCGGGCCGATTGTCGTTGCGCTGGTGGGGCTTGGGGATTGGGCGATGTTCTCAGCCCGAGCTTTGTCCGGCGTGATGACACGAGCATTCGCCAGGCGTGAGTTGCTGCGGGTCTCGGTCGAGGTCGGGGTGAGTAGCCTTGGGGTGGTTGCGGTCACTGGGATGTTTATCGGGATGGTGCTCGCCGTCCAAACGTATAGCCAGTTTCACATTGTCGGTCTGGAGACATCACTCGGAGGTGTGATCCACCTGTCCGTGGTGCGGGAACTCGGACCGGTCCTCGCTGCGGTCATGTTGGCTGGTCGCGTTGGATCGGCAATGGCGGCTGAACTGGCCACCATGCGGGTGTCCGAGCAGATCGACGCCCTTGCCTGTCTCGGTGTCGACCCGATCAAGTATCTGGCCGCCCCCCGATTCCTCGCCTGTCTGTGCATGATCCCCCTGCTGACGGTGTTCGCCGACCTGACCGGGATGATCGGGAGCACCTTCATTTGCCTGCGCGTGTACGGGATCGATCCCCACCACTACTGGGAGCATTCACGCGGTTTTGTGGGGGTCTGGGATCTGTTCGTTGGGCTCGGGAAGGCTTTGGCGTTTGGCGGGGCACTGTCACTGATCGCCTGCCACCGGGGGTTCAACAGTCGTCCCGGGGCAGCCGGAGTCGGGCGCGCGGCGACCGAAGCATTCGTGATTGCGTTCGTCGCAATTATCGTCATCGACTTCGTCCTCGCCATGTTCGCTAACACCCTGCACGATATGATCTGGCCGAATGTCGAAACCAAAGTAGTTTAAAGTTTAAGAAGTTTAAAGTGTTAAAGTTTAAGAAGTTTAAAGTGTTAAAGTCGATTTAATATCTTATTGGATAACCGAAATATAAAATGGTATATTGTTATATTTCAACACTCTTTAACTTTAAACTTCTTAAACTTTAAACTTTAAACTACTATGATCGATGAGCCCATCATTCGTCTCCGTGGGGTGTCTGTCCGATTTGGCCCGCAGTCGGTGTTGCGGGCCATTGACCTGGACATCACCCGTAACCAAACGCTCTGCGTGATTGGGGAGAGCGGCTGCGGCAAAACGGTCTTGCTGAAGTTGATCGTCGGGCTACTGCAACCGACCGAGGGGGAGGTTTTGTTCGAGGGCACGCCGCTCCACCTACTGTCCGAGCAAGAGTTGACACGGGTCCGCTTACGGGTGGGGTTCCTGTTCCAGCAGGCTGCCCTGTTTGATAGCCTGAACGTGTACGATAACGTGGCGTTCGGGCTCAGGGCGAAGGGGGGGTACGTGGAAGACGATATCCGGACCCGCGTGCGGGACCGACTCGGCGAGGTCGGGCTACCGTCATCGGCCGAGCCAAAGATGCCGGCGGAGTTATCCGGTGGGATGCGCAAACGGGTCGGCTTGGCCCGCGCTCTCGCCCTGGATCCGGACGTGATGCTCTACGACGAGCCGACCACCGGCCTTGATCCGATCATGACCGACGTGATCAATGAATTGGTGCTCCGAACCCGCCGCCGTCGTCCGGTGACCAGCGTGATCGTCACCCATGAGATGCGCACTGTCCAGAAAGTGTCGGACAGGGTCGTCATGCTCTACCCGCTCACCCGGTTGCAGCCCGACGAGCGGCAGGTGCTCTACGATGGCCCGCCTGGCCAGTTGGCGACCGCGCAAGACGCCCGTGTGCGGCAATTTGTTGAGGGCGATGCAACCGAACGACTAAATTCGGACGAAGTTTAGATTTTAAGAAGTTTAAAGTGGAATGCCTTGAGTTTATGCAGTGTTATCCGAAGGACTTTAAACTTCTTAAACTTCCCTCGTTCCCACGCTCTGCGTGGGAATGCCGTCTTCGACGCTCTGTGTCGTGGCCTGAACGGAACGGACGCATGACCGGAGATCCGATAAACGTCGTCCCCGGTGTATTGGCCCACCCCGCGCGGGGAGAAGACCGGTTCCCACGCAGAGCGTGGGAACCAGGGATGCAAAGTTTAAAGTTTAAGAAGTATAAAGTTTAAAGTGGAGTGTCGCGATTCACCGCACAGCGATTCAAAGCGTTTTAAACTTTAAACTTCTTAAACTTTAAACTTTAAACTCGGAGTCGAATCATGGCCGAACAACGATTGCGATTGCGGCTCGGGGTGTTCGTGGCCGCCACTTTGGTCACTCTGTCTGCCCTGGTGATTCTCTTCGGCAGCGCTCCGAACCTGTTCGCCACAAAATCACGGTATACCGTTCTGTTCCCGGAGGCTCCTGGGATCGCGGCTGGCACGCCGATTCGCAAGTCTGGGGTCCGGATCGGGGAAGTGACAAAACTCGACCTCGACCCGGCCACCGGTCAGGTTCGGGTTCAGATGGGGATTGACCCGAAGTACCCCCCGCGGACGAACGAGGAGGCGACTATTAGCCGGGGGCTCCTGAACGGGGACACCGCAATCGACTTCCTCCCGAAACTCGGCCCGGACGGGCAGCCACTTCCCACGGGGGATAACTACCCAGCCGGTTCCGAACTCATGGGAGTTCCACCGATCACTCCCCGGAGTATCCTCACCCCGGCGTCCGGTGTGATCGCTTCGGCCCAGGCGTCACTCGACCGAATGGTCACCTCATTTGAACGGCTGGAGAAGGTGGCCCCACAACTGGAGAAGACACTTGCCGAGTACGAAGGCCTCGCCCGTGACATCCGGCGATTCGTACCCGAACTGAAGAAGACGAACGAGGCCATCCAGAGTCTCATTGGGCCGACTGCCCCAGCGCCGCCGCCGCCGCTCCCCCCTGGGGCAGTGATGGCCCAGGATGATCGCAATCCGGATAACCTCCGAACGCTCATCCATGAGATCCGAACACTCCTGGCCACAGTCCGACCAGCGATTGAAGACATCCGCGGGGCTGTCCGCCGCGCGGAGCCAGACGTGACTGCAGCCGCCAAATCCGCCCGCACGACGTTAGACCGCGCGGCAGTCACGTTCGATGCGGTGAACGAGCTTTTGTCTCCGGAGAACCGCAAACAGTTTGACGAGTTGCTAAGAACCTTGAACGGGGTTGCCGTCAATATCCTGAAGGTATCAGCCGGCTTTCAAACTCTCCTCGCCGAAGCGGAGCGGACGGTCAAGAATTTCGACAAGCGGACAGAATTGACGGCCGACGTACTGGCCGATCTCCGGGCTCTCACCCGACCTCTGGCCGAGCGATCCGACACGTTAGTCAAGGACGTGAGCGAGTCGGCCGGGCAGTTGAACAAAATCCTGACCGAGGTGCGGGAACTGGTCCGGGCGTTCGCCCGTGAGAACGGAACGATTCAGAAACTGCTGACCGACTCGAACCTGTATAACTCCCTGGACGCAGCCGCGGTCTCGCTGGCTCGGGTGTTGGCGCGGGCGGAGAAGGTCGCGCGAGATCTGGAAGTGTTCTCGGACAAGGTCGCCCGTCACCCAGAATCGATCGGCCTTGGAGGGGTGGTCCGCCCGAGTTCGGGGTTGAAGGAGTCTCCCTTTGCCCCGATGCCGCCAGGAGTGCAGAGTTACCGCCCGGACTGGCCGCCAGCGATCCCGGCCCGATCCAGCACGACCGGGGGGGGGGCTCCGCTCGTTCCAGTCGGTGACGGAACCTGGCGACCGGCCCCCGTCGAGGGCTCCCCCATTCGCCCGTGAGTCGTGGCAGTTCCCGGCGCTGTGCCAGGAGACGGCCGAGAAAGACCTCCCACGCTTGTGGGTGCCACGGGCGGCTTGTCCGCCCGTGGCACCCGATCCCCCTGGTCAAATTTCTCCCGCCGCCTGCCTTAAGGACCACCGGACAAAACCCCTCTGTGGTGAGGCAGGGGGGAGTCCAACCGCCCTCCTGCTCCCCCTTCCTTTTTAGGGAAGGGGTTGGGGGGTTAGGTTCCGCCCTCACCGCCCTTTGGCTCCCCCTTCCTTCTTGGGGAAGGGGGTTGGGGGGTTAGGTTCTCTCCGCTCGTCCTTACTTCGGCGCATCGAACACAATGTCGTCGATCTTGTCCACGAAATCCCAACTGTCGACTGCCCAGCTCTCCACCACTGGACCGTTGTGTCGATACCCGATCTTCCCCGGGATCATCAGCCCGCTGAACAGCCGGTGGTCTTTCAGGATGAAGGTTTTTGCAATGGGATTCGAGCCGAGTTGCTCGGTTTGCATGAAGTCGATCCGCCCAAGGAAGCCCGTCTTATCATCGAACCAGAGTGTAAACACCGGGCAACCAGGTACAGACGCCTTGATCACACTCACGGCCTGCCCGTCCACCGTTTCCGTCTTGGGGTCGAAGACGATGGTCTTGGGGTCAGTCAGTGGGACAAGCAAGGCCATCCAGTAGCGGCCAACGGCTTCGGCAGCGATCACCGCCTCGTATTGCTCCGATTCTGGCACAGGGATCTTTGTCGATTGCCCATCACGGTGGTTTCGAGCCCAGAGAACGGGGCGTCGGAGGCCCATGATTACTCGGACCGGACCGCCTTCGTTGAACTCGTCGAACTGCACGAATCGATCCGGCCAGACAGCATCGACCCGGCGGATTGTTGCGACCTCGACCCCCTGGCGGATCACAACACCCTTCATCGCCAGCCGGAACGCTTTCGCTTTCCCGATCCGCTCCGGGTGACCCTCGGTCGAGGCCGCGAGACATCGATCAACGATCTTGGCGGCTGCCGGGTTCGACTGAGGCGGGACCGCGATCAGAGTTGGCAAATCGCGGTCAGGGGTGAGGGTCACTGTGGTTGGCAGTTCCTTCTCCGGGCCACACCCCGCGAGGATCACCAGCCCAAACACCAACCCGACTTGCAACCCCGTTGTGTGTGGCATCTCAGAGCCCCCCAGGTCCGAACCAAAAGTGGAGTCTGAGGTCTGTTATACCCCAGGAAACCGTCGGGCGTCCATGCAAAGTCAGGAGTGTCGAATTCCTGGGCAATGGCAGCCCAAGACAATCCCATCCCAGGGCGTTCTCCGGGATGGGGACTCCTACCTCTTCGGGGGTGAAAAGGGTCTGACCGTGGCCTCCACCGTGACAAGGTGTGCGGCAGATGAAGTATGACCACCGTTCATGGACAGCCGGGCCGCCACGNNGCCCTCCGTGGCGGCCCGGCGTTGGCCAGTCCCAAACACGGGTCAGCTTACTTCTGCACCTCGCCTCATGGGCTCCGCTCTATCCCTTGGCCGGCGGCGGAGTCTCAACCTTTTGAGCCGGACCTGGCTTCGGGGCCGACCCACCGCCCTTCGGCGGGGCGTCGGGCTTCTTGGCCTTGTCAATCAGTGGGAGGGTCGGGAAATTCTCCTCAAGCACGGTGCGGCTTTCGACCCCGAGCCAGTTGTCGAGTAGGGTGCCGTAGACCGACCGGAAGTCCGTGTGGAACTTCAGGTCGCCGTCAGAGAGGTCGTCCAGTTTCGGGTGTTTCCCGATGATTCCGCCAGCCACCTGCGGTCCGGCCACGAACAGGCAGGATGCGGCCCCGTGATCGGTCCCCCGGCTGCCGTTCTCCTTCACCCGCCGCCCGAACTCGGAATACGTGACCAGCACCACCCGCCCGGCCTCGCCCCCAAGAGCGTTGAAGAACTGACCAATGGCGCTGGACACCTCACCCAGCAAGTCGGCATGTTGGCTCGCCTGTCCGGAGTGAGTATCGAATCCGTTGATCGAGGCGTAATAGATCCGGGTTCCGAGTCCCTTGGTGATGAGCCGACCAATCAGCCCGAGTTTGCCATTCAGGCTGGCCAGGTCGTTCTTGTCGCCATCTCCGCGGTTTCGCTGCTGGGGATTTTTCGGCTGATTCTGGTCCCCCAGCGCGTCCTCGATCTTCTTGAGGCTGGTATAGGTCTGGAGTTGCCGTTTGCGGACAAACGCGGCCAGGTCAGCGGTCATATCGTCGCCGGAGTTCAGATCCTCAAGGAGTTTCTTTCGGGGCGGGGCGTTGCCCGTCAACTTGAGTTTGAAGCTCTCGCGATCCGCCAGACTGATCACCCCGCCATCTGCCCCCTGGAGGGCGAGCGGCAGCCGTTCCTGGCCGATGAACATCCCCGGAACCCCCGCGTCGGAAACGGCCATCCCGGGGATCGTCCGGGCCAGCCACCCGGTGGTCTGGATTCGCTTCGGATCGCCGAGCTGCCAGATATCCATGCTCTCGAAGTGGGATCGGTCCGGGTTCGGATACCCGACTCCCTGAACGACCGCCAGTTGCTTCTTGTCGAACAACTGCTTCAATTCGTTCATCCGCGGGTGCAGGCCGTGGTAATCGTCGAGTTTGAGGATATCTTTGCGGGTGTGCGCCAGTGTCGGGCGGGCTTTCTGGTACAGGTCGTCGGCGAAGGGGGCGACCATATTGAGTCCGTCGTTGCCGCCCGTCAGTTCGACCACCACCAGGATGGTGTCTTTGGCCTTCGCGTCGGGGCTCTTCTCCGCCGCACGGGCAGCGGTCGCCAGGAACTCAGGAACAGTCGACCCGACAGCAAGCAGACTGGTGCCGCCCAGTGTGCGGGTCAGGAAGTCGCGGCGGTGGAACATCACGAGTCTCCGGGGGTTTGTTGGTCGTGGAATGTTGCGGTTTAACGTGCAACCGGTTTTGATTCTCAATGCTACCCAGGGCGTTGCCCTGGGCTGAGGGATCTCAGCCTTTCAGGCTGAAAACCCATAGCTGTGGAGGCCGTGGCAAGGCCCTCTTCACCCTGAAGGGGTGAGATTTCTCAGCCCAGGGCAACGCCCTGGGTAGCATGGGCAACGCCCTAGGGTTGCTCAACACAATTGGTATTCGGGCAAGCACATCAGCGCGTGCAGGGTCTCCCGAACCTTCTGCCGGAACGCTGGGTTGTCCAGATCCTTCTCGCTGAATGTCTTCTTCCCGTCGAGCAGAAACTTCTCGGTCTTGGCTCGTGCAGCGGCGGGAATCTCTTCGCCGTAAAGCACTTCGCCCATCCTCTTGATGAGGGCGGCGACGGTCTTCGGCTTCGGGTTGAACAGCATTTCGACCGTGTCGAACTTGGCGTCGGGCGGTGGGGGTGGGGCACCCGGAGTGTCTTTCGGTTTGGACGTGCCGCCAGCGCCCTGCGGAGCCAGTCCGCCTGGTCCGGCGGGGACCACCTCGATGACTGGCACCACGGTCCGTGTGCCGTCGTCCGCGACCATCTCCCGAACCGGAGCGTACGCCACTGCCGCGCCGCCGACCGCTGCGACGGCGGCCTGTTGTTGCGGAGTCTCGGCCGACCCGGCCAGGGGCTCTTCCACAGCTACTACGGGGGGCGGCGGGACCGGACCCCGTGCGACGATCCGGGCCGATGTCCTGGCCCATGTCCCGGACGAGACGGTCTCGGCGAAATTGTTCCGGGCCAGCAAGGTGGCGCTGTTGAGCCAGTCCGTCCCGGTTCGCCAACCCTTCACGTTCGGCGGGGCAAAGAGAACCTGGCCCATCTTCGCGAGTGGGTCCGCCAGGTCGGCCAGCGGCACCCGATCCGGGACCACCGCCCGGACGGCCCCGAGGACGTACTCGACCGGCCACTTCACGCGCTTGCGGTAAGCGTGGTGAGAGAAGAACAGCGCTGAGCCGAGCATCCCCTTGACAAGATCGGAGATGTTGTAGTCGGACCCCCGGAACCGCTCCTCCAGTGGAGTGAGCAATCCCTTCGGTGGCGGGGTCTCGCTGACCAGATAAGCATACAACTTGCCGACCAGGAAGCGGGCGGTTGACGGCCGGTCGCAGCAGAATCGAACGATGTCTTCGCCGCCCCAGATTCCGGTCTTGCCAAAGACCGTCTTCGGTCCATCATCATGTTCGTCAGGCTTGAAGCTAAACACCTGGTCGTCGCAATTCTGGACGGTATCA
This sequence comes from Gemmataceae bacterium, assembly GCA_003136315.1. Lineage (GTDB taxonomy): Bacteria > Planctomycetota > Planctomycetia > Gemmatales > Gemmataceae > Urbifossiella. The sequence continues at coordinate 40,605 of PLDW01000468.1, forward strand.
ACGTGCCAGCCGGTGAACGCTCGGGCGGCTTCCTGGATGTCTTTCTCGGTGTAATTCCCCACCCCCAGCGAGAAGAGTTCCATCACTTCCCGGGCGAAATTCTCGTTCGGGGCTCGCCTGGTGTTCCGGTTCGAGTCGAGCCAGACGAGCATCGCAGCGTCCTTGCTCATGTCGAGCAGGAAGGGCCGAAACTTGCCGAGGGCGTGCTTGCGCAGGAGCAGATTCTGCTCGAACATCAGCGGGGTCGAGGAGACCTTGGCGTAGCTTGTGGCAAAGTGGTTGTGCCAGAACAGGGTGAGTTTTTCTCGCAGCGGGTGCCCGCTCTCCAGCATTGCCGAGAGCCACCACACGCGGATTTGGGCAGGACTGGAGAAATACCGCCCGGTGTCGGTCATCACTTCGAGCAGCGCAGTGGCGTCTGGCTCGCCATTGAGGAGTCGGTCGAGGGTTTTGGGGAACCCGTCGGCCAGAGCCCGGGTGGTGTCAGCCGTGGAGGGGCCAAACGCTGCCCGACGATACAGGTGAGCGACCCATTTCTGGTCCCAGGGGATCGCAGACGACGGCCGCCACGGCTTCCACGCGTCCGCGGGATCGACCTTCGACAAGCTGGACGGTAGGACATCCGCCATGACCTTCCTCCTAGCGAACCCGCTTGAGTTTTCCGTCTCTCGTTCCGAATCCGATGACTTGATGACTCAGATTATCCCTAATTGGTGCGGGGAAACAAGAGCCCGGCTGCACAAACAGACCCAGGGCGTTGCCCTGGGNNCCTTTCAGGCTGAAAACCCACCCATGTGATAGGCCGCGGCCTCACGTTTTCACCCTGAAGGGGTGAGATTTCTCAGCCCAGGGCAACGCCCTGGGTCTGCTGAACCCCCCCATGTGATAGGCCGCGGCCTCACGTTTTCACCCTGAAGGGGTGAGATTTCTCAGCCCAGGGCAATGCCCTGGGTTCGGTTGGCCTCAAACCCAGCCGGGCTTTTACTTCTTTTCCTTCGCTTTGCGTTCCGCTTCCTTGATGTATTTTTCGGGGTCAGCCTTGAACTCGTCTCGACAACCTGTGCAGCAGACCAAGTATTCCTTGCCGTTGTAGGTCACCTTGATGGTTCCGAGTCCGCCGCTGACGATGCACTCTGGCCCTTTCGGGACTTCCGCGAACGGCACCCCTTCCTTGGTGGCCCCGACCTGGAATTTTTTGATGAACCCCAACGATGATCCGGTGGGGCGAGCATCGAAACGATACAGGTAGCGGTTATGGTGGAGCAAACTGATCACAAGCCGCTGGTCCTCACCGGTCGGGGGGTCGGTCCTGTCGAGAGTCAGCACCTTGTCCTTGAGAGTGCCAGAGAACGTCTGGGTGGATTTGTCGGCAGCCGTCAGCACGAGTTGGTAACCTGGCTTCTCAGTCAGGCAGCGCAGTTCACCAGTCGCGTAGTATTTCCCCTTCTCGAACGTGACCGCCAGCCAGGCATCGTCGCCCTTGAACCGCCAGCCCCAGGTGATCGTCTCCGTCCATAACCCGGCAGCCCGCTCGTCTTTTGAACTACCCTCCGGATAGCCGGTTCCTCTCCACGAGCCGATGAGGATGTTGAACGGCTGGAGCGCCTCTCGTGCGGAAGTGGGCTTCGGAGGGTCGGGAGGCGCGGTTCCCAAGGCAACGGCCAGGACCGCGGCCAGGACAGCAGTCGACATCAATGTGCCTCACCCCGATCCCACTCAGGTGGCATCTGTTTGGTGGAACGCCCTCTGGGATCTCAGGAAAGACGACGCCCAGGTGGTCGGATTTCAAACAGGCTGGTTCGGAAATGTCCACAAGAATGGCACAAGCCCACCTCAAGGGTGGGCTTACAAAGTCTGAGATTGGGGAAGTCCTGACACCGAACGTGATCCATCAGCGGGGTTTGCGCGGAAATCGCCGAAGGGACGATCCCTGGGTGGCAACGGGAACCGTGGGCATTCCGCCGGCAACGGAGGGGGGCAGTTTTTCGGCGATCCGATTGTGGAGTTGGGTGGACGTATCACCCGAGGCAACGATCGTTGGGCTGAGTTCGTCGGTCTCGGTGGTCCGGCCAACCGTGGCGAGCACATCGGCTGAGTGTTCAAGCTGCTCTTGCTGGATCTTGGCGTGGATTTCCTGACGGTCGATGCGGATGTCTGGTGGTGCCTCGATCCCGATCTTCACCCGGCCTGGACCGACGCTCACCACTGTGAGGCGGATGCCGTTGCCGATGACGATTTGCTCCCCGGGGCGGCGAGTAAGGACCAACATGGGGTTCCCTCCTGGATGGTTGCCAGCACGGGGGTTGGGCAGGCCGCAAACCGCGGGCCGCCAGTCCGTCGGCGATCCTGATGATAGATTCTACGTCACAGCGGTGGCAATCTTTCGAGGGCTTCTCGATTTTTCTCAAGTTACCCTGGCCACCGACCGATTACTAAGCAATTTTCATGCCAATGTCGCGATGCAGAGGCCAAAAGGCTCTTGATTCTCAACTCGGTCTCCGCAAACTCTCTCGTTGGAATCAGTTGCCCCACCAGATTGAGTTGGTGAGGCCGAAAAAAATGGTCGGCGTGTTGGCGTTGAGGCACCGCCGACAGGGGCAGGATTGTTAGTTGTGCAAGAGTAATGAAGAATTGGCAGTCGTGTCAAGCCGACTTTTCGCGGAAATGCCCCTGGGCTCAGAGTCGAGAAGAATGGCCCGCAGATGACGCTGACCTACGGACGCAGATGAAGTCCAGATAAAACCAAATCAATTTTGATCATGATTTAATCTGCGTTCGCAGATCAGCGCCATCTGCGGGCCATTCTGAATCGCCAGTCGTCACTTCGTGAAGTGTTCCCGTCCTTCCTCACTCATCAGCATTAACAGCCCCCAGAGTCCGAACAGGGCACCGGGGACACAACACAGGTTCGGGATGTTCAAAGCGGCAAGCACGCACCCGACTTGAGCGAGCCGGTAGCCCTTCCGCAGAATGATCCCCAACCCGCCAGCGAACGACACTCCACCCGCCAGCGCGGCAACTGGCAATACCCACAACAACCATGTTGCTAATTCGGTCGCTGCCTGCTCGTCCTGCTCCTCCTGGTTCGCTGGCCCTTCGAGCTGGGCAAATCCCATCTTGCGAATCTCCGGCATCTGGTCCTTGAACCATCCTTTTCCCCCATCTGGGCTGCTGACGAATCGCACGAACATGGCACAGTTGGTGATCACAGCGGCGATGCCGACGAGCATCAGTCCGAAAGCCGGGAAGGTGAGCAAAAGGTCGGGACGGGATCGAGTCGGGGTGGGGGCAACTGAGGGCGACGGGGAGAGGAGGACCGGGGCGGTGAGTCGGTCCCCCTCGCGGACAGGGGCCTGAAACTTCGCCTGGCATTCGGGGCACTGGACCGACTGACCGAGCCAGTCGGCAGGCACGCGGACGAGGTGTCGACACGCCGGGCAGGCAAGGATTTCGGTTTCCGACGACATGGGGGACTCGGATCGATTGAGGGATCGGTCTGCCGGAGGGGTGGCCCGAGTGGCACATCGCAGCGTTGGCCAGAACCCGGTCTGGCCCAACGGTGGTG
>PLDW01000342.1 GCA_003136315.1 Gemmataceae bacterium
GGCGGACTCGGCGGGTTCGGCGGTGGAATCGGTGGTGGTGGAATCGGTGGCGGTGGACTCGGCGGTGGCGGGTTCGGCGGTGGGAAGATTGGATTTGGCGGCGAGTATGGCATCTGAGCTTTCAGGATGCACGCCGTCTGGCCGGACGACAGCCTGTAGCTTCGGCGACAGGCTGTCGTTGATCCTCGAATGCACGGTAAGGTTGGCACGCGCACGCAAGTTGAGTTGAGAGCCGGCACGGAGCCCCCCACGGAACTGGTCTTCCGTTTGCATGGCGAAGGACTGCTGGGCCTCTTTCGATCCGTGTGCGTGGAAATGTCGCGCCTGAACGGGAATTGTCCGGTATGGAGCTTCGCGAAATCCGTCGGGTCGCGGTGTTATTTGCCTGTCAGAGCGTAGGGTCAAGGAGATTTGGCTGATTGAATGGTTGGAGTGCGGAAAATTTTGTGATCAGTCGACTCAAATTGCTCTGTGACTTGGTGTCTTCTTGGTAGTACCATTGAATACGTTCCTGAAATTCTCGCCGCAGGGCCACTAGGAGCTTTCGTTAGCGAGCCTGGACCGCTCGCATGGTTCGTCGTGCCACGAACTCCCTTCCTTGAAAGGTCATGATGTATCGCACACTGCATCGACCCCTGATGTACCTCGCGTTCGCGCTCACGGCCTGCACTCTGGCCGTGTGGGCNNATTCTTACCGTACCAACCGCCTGGCTTTTATCGGCCAAGCGACCCGTTCGCGATCAACCCCGTCACGTTTAACCCGACAGCCATCGGCGGAGGGTCACTCCAGGGTGGTGCCGGTGGCGTGTCAGGCATTCAGGGCGGGAATATCGGCAACAACTCGGGTGGTGGACTCGGCGGAGGTCTCGGCGGTGGTGGTCTCCAGGGTGGTATCCAGGGCGGAGGCGCCGCAGGAGTCGGTGGGAACGGGTTCGGGTTCCTCGGGACGGGGCGTGGTTTCGTCCTCCCGATGAACGCACTACCACCTCCTGGTGGCCAAGCCCAATACCTCGGAGGTGCTGTTGGGGGTATGGGTGGTGGTCAGATCGCCGGCGGTGGCCTCGGCGGTGGCGGATTCGGCGGTGGCGGCCTCGGCGGTGGCGGCCTCGNNGCGGTGGATTCGGCGGCGGTGGCCTGGGCGGTGGCGGCCTCGGCGGATTTGGCGGGGGAGCACGTGGCGGCCTGGGAGGTGGTGGCCTCGGCGGGTTCGGCGGTGGTGGCCTCGGCGGATTCGGCGGTGGAATTGGTGGAATCGGCGGTGGAATCGGTGGAATCGGTGGTGGTTTGGGTGGGTTCGGCGGTGGAATCGGTGGTGGTAAGATCGGCTTTGGTGGTGAGTATGGCATCTGACCATCTCCCGGACTGAAACTCCAACGGCCCGTGACGTTGTCACGGGCTGTTTGCTTTTCCTTGCCGAACCAATGCACCGTGAGCTTCGTCCCACTCCAGATACTGGAATCCGAAGAGGCGGCCGCATTCCAGGAACAGTCATTAATTTAATTGATAATTGTGATTATCGTGTAACTTGTGATAAGAAAAATGCTGTTATATATACGTCAAATTATCTTTCCGGAGATGTGACACTCACAGCGGGTTCCTGGATGAGAGTGCCATCGACGCCTTTCCCCCCCCGTTCCTATAATCCCAGATCCCACCACCTGACCCGGAGGCCGTGGCCATGCAGGACCGGATCGCATACCAGGGGATCACCTTCGACGATGTGCTGTTGGAGCCTGGGTACAGCGACGTGGTGCCACGAGATGTAGACGTACGGACGCAACTCACCCGGAACGTCCGGATCAACATTCCGATTGTGTCCAGCCCGATGGACACCGTCACCGAAAGCGAGCTGGCAATCGCCCTCGCCCAGGAAGGGGGGATCGGGATCATCCACAAAAACCTCTCCGCCCAGGTTCAGACCCGGGAAGTGGACAAGGTGAAGCGGAGTGAGAATGGGATCATCACCGACCCGATCACTCTCCCCCCCGACGAGACCGTCGGGCACGCCCGACGGATCATGGAGGATCACCACATCAGCGGTGTGCCTATCACTGTCGACGGCACCCTCAAGGGTATCCTTACCCGCCGGGATCTGAAATTTCTCACTAACAACGCTCAAAAACTTGCCGAAGTGATGACCAGGGATAATCTGGTCGTCGCCCCCGAGAATACCACTCTCGATGCAGCCGAGCAGATCTTGACGAAAAATAAAGTGGAGAAATTGCTCCTTGTAGACGATCAATTCCGACTGAAGGGGTTGATCACCATCAAGGACATCGACAAGATCCAAAAATTCCCGAATGCGTGTAAAGACGCCCGGGGTCGACTGAAGGTGGGCGCGGCAGTCGGGGTCCATGATTACGAACGAGCCGGGTCGCTGATTGCAGCAGGAGTCGATGTCTTGGTGGTCGATTCCGCTCACGGACACAGCCGCAACGTGATTGAGACGGTCCGGGAATTGAAGCGACGACACGCGATCGACATCATCGCCGGGAATGTCGCGACCAGCGAGGGGGCCAGAGCCCTCGCCGACGCCGGGGCGGATGCGGTGAAAGTGGGGATCGGGCCCGGATCGATTTGCACGACACGGGTTGTGTCTGGGGTTGGCGTTCCGCAGATGTCAGCGATTGCAAATGCGGTAAAAGGCTTGACAGGCACCGGGATTCCGCTTATCGCCGACGGTGGAATCCGCTACAGCGGCGACATCACCAAGGCACTGGCTGCTGGGGCCTCTTCGTGCATGATTGGTGGTCTTTTCGCTGGGCTCGACGAGAGCCCGGGTCAGACGATCCTGTTCCGAGGACGGACCTTCAAGGTCTACCGCGGAATGGGTTCACTCGGGGCGATGATGGCAGGATCGGCCGACCGGTATCAGCAGGGAGGGGGCAGTCTGAGCCCCGGAAAGCCTGCAAACGGGAAGCTTGTCCCGGAGGGGGTCGAAGGGCGAGTTCCGTATAAGGGCCGACTCGATCGATTCGTCGACATGTTAGTCGGCGGCCTTCGAGCCGGAATGGGGTACTGCGGTTGTCGAACGCTGGAAGAGCTCAGAACGCGAACCCGGTTCATTCAGGTAACCGCAGCGAGTGTGCAGGAGAGCCACCCGCATGATATCGCAATTACGCAGGAAGCGCCGAACTACAGCACCGCAGACTACACGGCTGCGGACGGCGATTAGCTTCGCCGTCCTGGCTGCGCTCGCCACCGCCTCAGCGGTGGCCGCGCAGCAGCCATACGACCCGCAGCCGACCACCCAACCGGGAGGGGGACCGTCTGCGTACCCGAGCAGCCCCTCACCCACCGGAATCCCCGGGGGAGGACTGCCGGGACAACCATCCACCCCTTCTGGGGGTGGGAGTCCGACAGCCCCCTCGACACGACCTCTACCCCCCGGCTATCGCCCGGTCGGAGGCACACGGCAATCCCCACCCGTACCAGATGGAACCACCTCGCTGGTTGGTGCTGGGGGAAAAGTGATGTATTTCCACAAACCGGCGGACGCTCTGGTGCCGGATTCTCAGGGGGGCGACAACTCCGTCGCGCTGGCAATGGCTCCTGGTCTGCCGCCAGGTGCTGGTGTCCCGGATGTCTCGCCCCCGGTTGCCGGGACGATGCCCCCGCCAGCTCGCCCAGCGATCTCGGATCAGCCAATACCCGCGGTCCCGCCGATTCCTGTTCTCCCGCCAGCGGGCGTGCCAGCGATTACGGTTCCAGTACCCACCACCGAATTCCCTCAGCGCGTCCTCCCGTCGATGGGAGTGCCGGCTGCCACACTTCCCGTGCCCGCCTATGAAACCCCGCGAGTCGCTCCCCCCTCCAATCTGACCGGCAGGCAGGTCGCAGCTCAATCGGGGCCAGGGAAGAGTCCGACGCCTCCAACGCCTCCGGTCGTGCAAAATACGCCCCGACTCCCGCCGCGGGCCAAGATCTTTCTGATCTACGACGACAAGACCCTGGAGGAGGCGATCAAAGCCGTCGTTCGCGAGGACATCGAGCGTGGGAACGCCGCCGCCAAGGGTCAGCCGATGCTCCCATTCCCCGACCTTCCTAAACTCGTCCCAGATGGCACGAACTACGTTGCCAAGACCGGTAACTACGAGCCACTCAAAGCGGTTTACGAGCCTGGGTTCGTGGTCTACCGGCGGCTCCACTTTGAAGATCCGAATGCCGAACGGTATGGGTGGGATCTCGGGATTATCCAGCCGTTCGTATCCTCCGCCTATTTCTTCCGCGATGTGGTGTTGTGGCCACAAAGCCTGGCGAGCAGTGTGGTCAACGGGATGTGGGATACGAACGCGGGAAGGTGCTTGCCGGGCAGCCCCGTCCCCTACAACTTCTACCCTCCCGGGCTCACCCTCACCGGATCTGTGTGGGAGGCCACTGTGGTCACAGGTCTGGCATTCCTGATCCCGTAACGTGTCCTTCTCTGCGAGGTCAAAGATGGGCCGCGGGATCAACCCGCGGCCCATTCGCCTTCCCCTCGGCATAGAATGGGGGGATATGGATCGACCCCCACCGTGGATTGAACCCAGAACTGCTTACATCCACATCCCGTTTTGTGCCCACCATTGCGGGTACTGCGATTTTGCAGTCGCCGCTGGTCAGGATCACCTGATCGAACTCTACCTTGACGCTCTCGCAACAGAACTCGCGACACTCGGTCGACCCCGGCCGGTCGAGACTCTCTTCATTGGCGGCGGCACCCCAACCTACTTGACCACCAATCAACTCACCCATCTCCTGGCAACGATTCGGGACTGGCTTCCGCTCACTCCCCCGCCTGGTGAGCGTCCTGAATATTCGATCGAATCGACTCCGGACAGCCTCACAGAGGAGAAGGCTGCGGTTCTCGCTCGCTTCGGAGTGAACCGGGTCAGTATCGGGGTGCAGTCATTTCGCCCCGACCTCCTGAGTGCCCTCGACCGTCGTCATACGACCGCTGAAATCCCGCGGGCAGTGGAAGCCGTTCGCCACCACATCCCCACCCTGTCGTTTGACCTGATCTTCGCCGCCCCGGGGGCAACGCTCGCCGCCTGGGAGGGAGACCTGGATGCGGCTCTCCAGTATGCACCCGAGCACATCTCGACGTACGGCCTCACTTACGAGAAGGGGACTCCGCTCTGGAAGCAACGATCCCGTGGGCAGGTCCAGGCGGTGGATGAGGAAGCCGAGCTGGCAATGTACGAATCCGCCATCCACCGGCTCACAGGAGCAGGGTTCGAGCACTACGAGATCTCGAACTTCGCCCGGCCCGGGTGGCGGTGCCGTCACAACGAGCGGTACTGGGCGAACGAGGCGTACTACGGCTTTGGGGTTGGAGCCGCTCGCTACATTGCAGGGCAGCGGGAAACGAATACTCGTGACACCAAACTGTATGTTCGGCGGGTTCTCTCGGGCGAATCTCCGACATTCCAGTCCGAGTGCCTTGGCCCTCGCGAGCGAGCATTTGAGACAATCGCAACCCAACTCCGCCGTGTGGATGGGATCGGCCGAACCCCGTTCCGGAAACAGACCGGGCTCGACTTGGACGAGCTTGTGGGGGACCGTCTCCGGCATCTAACGGCCGAGGGAATTGTCGATAATTCCAGCGGAGATCGGGTCCGGCTCACCCACCGCGGGATGTGTGTGGCCGATGGGGTGATCGAGGATCTCATGAAAGAGATGGCCCACTGATGACTCAGAATGGCCCGCTGATGACACAGCGCGGCAGAGCCGCAACGGAAGAAGAGAGGTGGTGTGGATACAAGCCTGAAGCGCCAGCGAAGGGAAAGCTGTCCTTCGCTGGCGCTTCAGGCTTGTGAATACTTGCCTGCCGAGGGAATAGCCGAAGCCCCTGCAAACGCCATCGAGACTCGAAGAAAATTTGCGCCGCGTGCGAAGAAATCGAGGGGTTGCTATGCAGATCTACGAACGCAGATGAAATCTTGATCAGAACAAAATCGGATTGATCTGGATTTCATCTGCGCCGAAGTCTGCGTTAATCAGCGGGCCATTCTGTAGCCTCAGGGGGGCGGGTCATTCGCAGGAGGCTCTTTGCGTAGAAGTTCCGCTGCGGTCGGTGTGACCTGATTCAGTGGCAGAGCGTAGTACGGAGTTCGGCCGAGACGTCGGAAACCCATATTCCTGAAGTATTTCCGCAAATGGACTCGCGCTTCTCGCCGCTGGATGTCGTCCATGTGTCGCGGCAGCCAGGATCGGGGCACGCGCACGAGTTCGTGGGCATCGCGACGCAGAGGGGCAATCAGACTCACCGCCAGCCCACAACCGCCCCCGAGCAGGTCGACCACTTTCCTGACCGTCAAGAGCCCGAGCTTCAGCCCTCGCCAGCGCGGAGCCAGAACAACGTAGTCGAGGACGAGCAGGTCAGAGTCGAAGACATCGAACCGGCGGGCCAGGGACGGTTTCAACCCGTATCCCCCCGGCTCGTACAGCAGGGTGTGAAGGAGATGGAGTTCGTGACTGTGCGAATCGCACACGTCAAACACGGACTCCCCGGCATCGTGGGCGAGACCGACGTGGACTCGGAGGGCACTCACCCGACCGACGTTCGTCACATCTCCGGTCTCGTCGTCAGTACACGTCACGACTCCGGTATATTCGGACACAAATCCACTCGGCTCCCCATCCGGATGGAGGCTGCCACGAGTCCGCAGGACGATATCGAAACTGGCCATCCCTCACCCCTCCCCGGTCGCCTCCCGAAATGTGCCAGTCACCGCACTCATCCGGATACGTGATCGACCCCATCTGACCCAAGCACCCAGGGGGTCTAGCAGCAGCATCCGAGACAGCGACCCGGGATAACAACCTGATCATTGTACCCCACCGGCGCCATCCCGACCCCTGGCTCTTGCCAAGATCGCCCGACCGGAGTGTCGGCCAACCAAGCGTCAACCCGCAGGCGAGAGTTCTGACGAAGTGGGACTGTGCTGATCAGGCTCCAAATCCCTCCCCGGCCAGACTTCCCCCAACTGCCAACTCGTCCCCATCTGAGATTAGCGACCCACAGAACGGCCCGGTTCTGGTATGATACCAATATCCCTGAGGTTCCGATAATGCCGCAGACCTATCGCGTTCGGTATAGCCTGAAGCCATCCGGCCACCACCACGGTGGTGCGGATGTCCGAACCGCCGACATTCAGGCCGACCTGGACCACATCCCCGAGGGCCTCCCGCCGGGTGCCTACATCATGTACGTCGAAGACCTCACGGCCGACCGCAATGTCCACTGGACTCGGTGGCCGAAATCGTACCGGCCAGGCTTTGGGGAATGACTAAGGCAGTTGCCAGGAAATGACCTACCACGANNTTTTCTCTCACCAACTGCCTAACGAGTCTTCTGGGTCGATGCAAGCTCTTCGCCACGCGCTCCGCAAGTGGCTGTTTTCTGGAGCGCAGACGCACTCGGTAAGCGTGAGTGCGAGTCGAATTGCCTCGGTTGACCACAGAACAGCGACTCGCGGAGCCAGTCGCCGACTCTCACCTATTCCGAAAGCAAATGGGACAGCCTTACCGGGCTTATGGATGAGCCTACTGGATTACTTCTTCAGGTTTTCCCAGAGGATGCCGAGCGCCTTCTTTCCCCCTTCGACGAGTTGGCGACCAAATCGCTCAAATTGATCGGCTGACGCCACCGAGTCGAATGCTCGGAGCACCGCTGCTCCGCGGGCGTCGTCGAGNNAGGGCCGGGATCAGCCCTTCCGTAATCCCGAACGTCTCGCCTTGTCGGCCGCAGACCGGGACGACATCGATCACGCGATCCCCGAGTTGCTCCCGAACCGCAGCAACGCATTCACGGATGTTGGTCTCCTTCGGTCGGTCTCCGGTCTGCCAGTTATACGGCGGTGTCCACTCCGCCTTGGGGCTGAGTAGATCGATCTGGTTGACCACCGCCACCACCGGCGGCGATTTCAACTGCGGTCTCGCAGCGAACCACGCCCGCAACCGATCGAGCAGGTCAATATCCGCCCGTCGGCCAGGGTTGGTGGCTTGAGTCACGAAGAGAATCAGGTCGGCCGCTGTCGAGGCTTCGGTTGCTGCTGCAAATTCGGCCTCGTTCGCGCCGTCCTGCCCATATCCTGCGGTGTCGAGGACCGCCAGCGGTTGCCCACCGTTGAGCGTCAGGTTGTAGCGGATCCCGATGTGGGCGACCGGGAGTGCATCCACGATCGCGGCTTGTTTTCCCAGTAGGGCGTTCACCAGGCTCGATTTCCCTGCCTTCACCGGCCCAAGAACCACGATTCCGAGTGGTTTCGGGATCCGCGCTGCGGGCAGGTTCGGTTCTGTTGGCGGATTTGTGGGCTGCGCCGCCGTTGCGTCGGGTGGGGCGGTCTCCGGGCTCGATTCGACCGGTGGCTCCTGATGGGCCAGGAGAATCTCCCGGTATCGCTTCACTCCCACCTTCAGCCGGCCGCTGTTCATCTCGATCAGGTAATGGCCGAGTTGGCGAACGAATGTCGTGTGAAACCAGAGCAGGAGATTCCCCTGGAGTTTGTCGAGAAGGCCACCCAGACCGTAACGCGCTGCCGCCCAGCGGAGCCCGACCTCGACGGGGTTCATGACCGCTGACGCTGCCCAGTAGACATTCTGTCCACTCTTGTACCAGTCGGCCGCCTTGCGAGCCCTCTGGAAATCCCGGATGCGAAGCATGTGGATTCCCGGGATGTACTTCTGTGCCAGCTCGTCGAGGTCGGCCGCTGCCAGTTCGATACAGGCGAGAACTTCCGGGAGGGTCAGATGGTCAAACGGGGTGGCCCCGCCGGGATTGTAAACAACCGCCACCTGATCTGCGAGATTGAGCGACAGCTCGGTGTAGTGTCGGGGATCAGTCAGTTGCTCGGCGGTGATGCGGTCGTACTCCTTCGCTTTCGCCTGCACTTTGTCCCAGGCGGTTTTGTCGCGGTCGGTCCAGTAATTCGGCGGTGGGTCATCCGTCGCAGGGAGCCGGCCGCGCGACTTCGTCCATCGGATGGCCAGGAAATAGGCCAACCCCATGCAAAGGAACATCGGCCACCAGGCCCAGAACAGCCAGTCGATGGCCCAGAGATGGTAGCTCCCAACCCCGATCAGAAAGACCCACGGGGCCAGGAACAGCGCCGCCAACACCCCGATCCGCGTCTTCGATAACATGGAATCGCCCAGTGGGGGATGAAATGGGTGCAAACGGTCGGGCTCGGCCTGAAGCCGAGGTGTTGAGTCCCGAAGGAACATCAGACAATACCCCAGGGCGTCAGCCCTGGGCGGGGCGGGTGCTACACCGGAGGCC
>PLDW01000140.1 GCA_003136315.1 Gemmataceae bacterium
GGCTCCTGGAATGAGGCAGCCTCGGCGATTTCTGTATGAGGACTGAGGAGGCAACTGGCCCACGCCCCCGAGCTGGCGGCTTTTCGAGGTCCGACCGATCTGCTATGCTTCCATCCGACATCCGACTTCGATCCCGTGATCCGGAAATGGCGATATGGCAGAAGTGAATCCTCCCCCGTCCGGCGGGGGAAAGGAAGAACCGCCCTCGATCCACTCGCTTTCCGTCGAAGGGTATAAATCCATCGGCGATGAACGCACGATCGAAGTGCGTCCCCTCACGATTCTCGCCGGGGCCAACAGTTCCGGTAAAAGCAGTGCAATCCAACCGCTCCTCCTCCTGAAGCAGACACTGGAAGCACCCTACGATCCGGGTCCGCTTCTGCTAAACGGCCCGAACATCAAGTTTACCTCGGTCTCCCAGTTACTCTGCTTCACACGCCCACGGCTTGGAGGTGAAGCTACCTTCGTCTTTGGCGTCTCAATGAGTGAGACGATCGGTTGCAAGTTGTACTTTCGGAAAGGAGATGAACGAGCACTCGAATTTGATCAAATGGAGGTACGGAAGAGCGGATCATTTGAAGTAGTTAAACAGCAGGTAATTAAATTACCTGAGAATCATGTGGATATTAATCTATTTAACGAAAATCCTGATTTATTTTATGCACTACTTGCTATGCAGGACAATCCTCAGTTCTCGAGGATTTTCCTACACACGATCCGCGCACGGTGCTTCTTCGTGCAAAGACTCAGTCCAGAGGCGGACAAGCCAGGGGGGAGTGGATCATTAGATAGTATCAGTGTCATCCCACCTAATCTGGAATCCGCAATTCTCAGCACGATCCACGTTCCCGGTCTCCGTGGCAACCCAAAGCGAAATTACCCGGTCGCAGCCGTCGGGGATCGGTTCCCCGGAGTCTTTGAAGATTACGTGGCGAGTGTGATCGCCGCTGCGCAGCGAAATCAGGATCAGGCATTCCTCGATCAACTCAACCTCGACCTCCGTGAACTGGGCCTCACCTCGAAAATCCGAGCACACGCCGTCTATGATACACAGGTCGAATTGCGTGTCGGTCGCCTCCTGACCTCCTCGAAGGGTAGGGCTGATGACCTGGTCAGCATCGCCGATGTCGGGTTCGGTGTCTCGCAGACCATTCCGGTCGTCGTCGCCCTCCTCACGGCCAAACCGGGGCAACTGGTTTACATCGAGCAGCCCGAACTCCACCTTCACCCGCGCGCCCAGCACGCTATGGCGGGGCTTCTCGCACGGGCGGCCACCCGCGGCGTCAAGGTGGTGATCGAAACGCATAGCTCGATTCTTCTCCTGGGAATCCAGAGCCAGGTCGCCAGCGGCACACTCGACCCCGCCCGGGTGAAACTCCACTGGTTCACACGCGACGAGCAGACCGGGATGACCAATATCACCAGCGCCGACCTCGACGCCGCCGGACGCTTCGGCGACTGGCCGGAGGATTTCGATAACGTCACCCTGGATGCGCAGCAGAAATACCTTGACGCCGCCGAGAAGAAGCTCGCCCCATGAGCCACAAAGACATTCCCTCCGTCTGCATGGTGATCGATGCCTCAATCGCCAGGGCCGCGGGCTCCCTGGAATCCACACATCCGACCGGAACCCGCTGCCGCCAGTTCCTTCAGACAGTGCGAGGGGTCTGCCACCGGATGGCGTGGAATGCCGCGATCAAGCAAGAATGGGACAAACACCAGTCGCAATTCGCGAGGACATGGCTGGTGTCGATGTTCAACCTGGGGAAACTGCGTTCCGTTCCCGATGAACCCTCCGAGGAGTTCCGCGACACCATCCGCGAACATGCGCCAGATGCCGGAGCCCGTGAGGCGATGCTCAAGGATGCGCATTTGGCCGAGGCTGCGATGGCTGGGGATTCGCGTGTGGCTGCACTTGATGAAACCGTCCGGGGGCATTTCGGGCGGCTTTCGCCAGCGTTCCCCACACTCTGCCAGATCGTCTGGGTGAACCCGGTTCGTGAGGGCGAGTCCTGCATCGACTGGCTGAAGGCCGGGGCTGATCCGGAGCCCCACCGCCTCCTCCAATCTCTGCCTCCGAGCTGAGCCGTTCGATTCCCGAATGCCTCTCCCACGTCTGCTTCATCCATCCTCATCACACAGCTGGCCAGACCCCTCCCCGGTTGCTCCCCGCCTCAATCTGCCTAGCATACCCCCGTCTCGCCTTCCCTACCGAGGTTCTGCATCATGTCGACCACGACTGCCACCCCGCCCGTCAAGAATCGTCTGCTCTTCATCAATGGGGCGTGGGTTCCCTCCTCGTCCGGGAAGACGATTGCGGTCGAGAACCCGGCCACGGAAGAAACCATTGCCGAGGTTGCGTCCGGCTCCCGCGACGACTGCCGGCGGGCCATCGATGCCGCGGCCGAAGCGTTCAAGACGTGGATGAAATCGACTCCATACGACCGGGCCAAGGTACTCAAGAAGACCGCCGACCTCATGCGCGAACGGGTCGACGCTCTGGCCCGAACCATGACGATGGAACAGGGCAAGCCCGTGGCCGAGGCGAAAGGCGAGGTGCTGCACTCCGCCGATACCTTCGAGTGGTTCGCCGAGGAGGGGAAGCGGGCCTATGGACAGGTCATCCCACCAAGCAACGCCGCCAAAAGACACCTGACGATCAAGCACCCGGTTGGGGTCGTCGGGGCAATCGGTCCGTGGAACTTCCCGATCACTCTCCAGGCCCGGAAGATCGCGCCGGCCCTGGCTGCGGGCTGCACCATCGTGTGCAAGCCGGCCAGTCAGACTCCGCTATCGCTCATCGGGGTGTTCGAGTGCCTGATCGATGCCGGGCTTCCGCCCGGAGTGGCGAATCTCGTCATTGGCCCGGCCAGCGAGATCGCCGATGAGTTCATGACCCACCCGGCCGTTCGCAAGATTAGCTTCACCGGATCGACCGAGGTCGGCAAGAAACTGATGAAGCAGGCGGCGGATCAGGTCAAGCGGCTGAGCCTGGAACTCGGCGGCCACGCCCCGTTCATCGTCTTCCCCGATGCCGATCCCGAAGTGGTGGCGAAGGCGGCGGTTCTCGGCAAGTTTCGCAATAACGGGCAGGTGTGTATCAGCCCGAGCCGGTTCTTTGTCCACAAGGACGTGGCCAAGAAGTTCACCGAGGCCGCGGTCGCCGAGGCCGAAAAGCTGAAACTCGGCAACGGGCTGGATGAGGGCGTGGTGGTCGGTCCGATGTTCGAGAAGAAGGCGATGGATGCCACCCTCGCTCTGATCCAGGACGCGACCGGGAAGGGGGCCAAATGCCTCACCGGTGGGAAGCGCTCGACCCAGTTCGCGAAAGGGTACTTCTTTCAGCCAACCGTTCTCGGCGGACTCTCCGCGGATGCCAAGATCCTGACCGACGAGCCGTTCGCGCCGGTCATGCCGATCCTCGATTTCTCGAAGCTCGATGATGTGATTGCCGCAGCCAACAACACGAAATACGGGTTGGCCGCGTATGTGTTCACCAACGACCTGACGATTGCCTGGCGGATGGCCGAGGGGCTGGAAGCGGGGATCATCGGGGTGAATGATGCCGTTCCAGCAACTCCACAGTGTCCGTTCGGTGGGATGAAAGAATCCGGCATGGGACGCGAATTAGCTCACGAGGGCCTCGAAGCCTACCTGGAGACGAAATACGTCTCGATCGGGCTGCGGGGGTAAAGTGGGATCAGGTGAAGGTGTAAAGGAAAGCCAAGAAAACCAAGATTGAATCACGAAACCACGAAAGACGAAATCACGAAATTTGAGTTCTGATTTTTTCGTGATTTCGTCTTTCTCCCTCGTTCCCACGCTCTGCGTGGGAATGCCGTCTTCGACGCTCCGCGTCCTGGCCTGAACGGGACGGACGCTTCACCCAAGATACGATCGGCGTCGTCCCTGGCGTGTTGGCCCACCCCGCAGAGCGGGGAAAGACCGGTTCCCACGCGGAGCGTGGGAACCAGGGGTGATGGTGTCGCGTCCAGCGAGAAGTCTCGAAATTTGAGTTCTGATTTTTTCGCTCTTTCGTCTTTCGTGGTTTCGTGATTCTGTTTGATTCGATTTTATCTTCGCCGAGATCGATCGTTGCATTTGGGATTGTCGAAACTTGGCACCTGAAGGTCGAGGAACACCATGAGACTCATTTTGTCTACCGTGGTGATGGTTGTGTTCGCGGATGGACCACTCGCCCGAGCGGCGGATGTGCCGGCGCGGAACGCGGCCCTGCAATACTGGCTCGCTTTCGACCGTTTCGACTCGCGCGTTCACACGGCCGAGTCGCACAGATTGCTGAATGAGTGGGAGAAAGTGGAGTTCTCCCCTGAAAATGTCAAGCTTCTTGACCAAATGCAGCCAGCGCTCGTGTACCTCCACCGTGGGGCAGAACTTGATGATTGTGTCTGGCCGTCGGCCTTGAACGTCGCTCGGGAGGGGCTCAATGTCTACACCCCACAACATCGCGCCCGACCGTTGGCAGCACTCGCTGTCCTGCGGGCCAGATATCGGCTCGAGCAGGGCCGTCCCGAGGCTGGGTTTGCTGATGTGCTGGCGGTGATGAAACTGGCCCGGCACGTCGCCGCCGACGGTGGGATTATCGCACTTATCATCGGGGAGGCAATCGAGATGATGGCAACCCGGTGCGTGGCCGGAAGCCTCTGGGCCGTGAAAGACCCGGATGTGCTACGGATCTTTCTCCACCGCTGGGACCGACTCCCCAAGGCCCCGACGACGGCTGCAATCCTGACTGCCGAGCGAGACAAAAAGATCGCCTGGTTCAAGACCTGCGGGGTCGATGCCGGGTCGGACACCGAACCTGACCTGGCTGGCAACCCCGCACCCCGGGATCGAACCGACCGGATGGCCACCAAGAAGTATCGCCTTGGGCTCCAGACAGCAGCCGGGTCGGTCAAAGAGTTCACGACAGCCCTGGATCGCGAGTACAGCCAGGCGATCGAAATCGCCAAGTTGCCACTGGACGAGATTGCGGCGGCGGAAACCGAGTTGGGGAAACGGCGGGAGAAGGCTCTCGCTCAGTCCGACGAGATGGTGCGAGTGTGCATTGAACTGGGTATGCCCCCTGTCTACAACCTCCGCCTGCGCGAAGCGCGGTCCGATACCGTCCGTGCAATGCTCCGGGCGGCCGTGGCCACGAAAGCGGACGGGAAAGATATCGCGGAAGCCTCCAAAGACCCGTACAGCGACGGGCCGTTCCAGGTGACGAAGACCGAAACTGGCTACGAACTCCGCTCGAAGCTCAACGCCCTGATACCGGAAGGAAAAGAGCGGGCCAATCTGGGACCGATACCTGCCGTTCTCAGTGTGCGGACCGTGCGCGCGACCCCATAGTCTTGGCCCTCCAACCGCCCGCTCGAGGTCGAGTTCTCGCGTGTTTTTCCGCTCCGACTGGGGTATAGTCGAGAGATTGCCAGTCGTCCCACCCACCATCAGTCTCACTGAGACCTCGTCATGCTCACACTCCAAACTGGCCGCGCTGAGCCTTCCGGTCTGGGTCCGACTCGCCGGGCCGCTCTCAAGGCCGGATTCCTCGGGATGGCTGGGCTGGGCCTACCCGAGTATCTGAGGGCACGGCAGGACCTCCCGGCGACTGGGTCGGGCGAGAAGTCGGTGATCCTCATCTGGCTCGATGGCGGGCCAAGCCAGCTCGAAACCTACGACCCCAAGCCTGACGCCCCGGTCGAGTATCGGGGTCCGTTCGGTGTGGCGAAAACCCGCATCCCGGGAGTCCACCTCAGCGCGCTGATGCCCGAGACCGCGAAGCGGCTGGACAAGGTGTCGCTCATCCGGTCGATCCACCACGATACCGGCGACCACTTCGCCGCGGGCCACTGGATGACCACGGGACGCTTTGGGAGCACGGCCATGAGCCAACCCCAGAAATACCCGTCGGTCGGATCGTACATCGCCAGGTTGAAGGGTCCGAATAACCCGTACCTCCCCGCTTACGTTGGGCTCCCGGCGGCTGAGACGATCTACCTGTTCCCGGGCTACATGGGAGCGGCCTACCTCGGCGGGCAGTTCAATCCGTTCGACGTGGATCGTGAGCGTAAGTACCTCGGGGCGACCGACACGACTCGTGTTCGGTCACCAAAGTGGCTCTCCAGCCTCGGCACCGGCGGAGTCGCTGTCGCCGACCGCGCGCCGCTGCTCAAACAGTTCGACCGCGTTCGACGGGATCTCGATCAGTCTGGCGTCATGGATTCAATGGACCAGTTCCAGCGGCAGGCGACCGACCTGATTCTCGGGAGCGCAGCGCGCGAAGCGTTCGACCTCGACAAGGAAGACACCCGTGCCGCCGACCGCTACGGCCTGAGCCCGTGGGGACGGTACACGCTCATGGCGCGGCGACTGGTCGAGGCAGGCGTCACGTTCGTCACGGTCGACATGCCGCACTGGGATGACCATAGCGGTATTGAGAAGGGGCACGGAGCCAAGGTACCAGTCGTCGATCGGGCGGTGTCCGCGCTGGTCGACGATCTGGCCGACCGCGGCCTCCTCAACCGGGTGATGGTGGTGGTGATGGGTGAGTTTGGCCGAACGCCACGAATCAACACGGGTCAGCCAGGCATTCCAATCCCGGGTCGGGACCACTGGGGGAACGCAATCTCGGTGATGGTCGCGGGAGGTGGGCTGGCCCCCGGTGTGGTCGTTGGACGAACAAACGACAAGGCCGAGCGACCGGCCGACCAGCCCCTCAAGCCGGCCGACCTGCTCGCGACCGTCTACCACCAACTCGGGATTGACCCGCGGCAGACGTTCAAGGACCACACCGGCCGTCCGGTCCCCATCCTGGACGAAGGGAAACCGATTGCGGAGTTGGTTTGAGACGCGCGGTGGGTGAAGTTCTCCCACACCGCACACTTTGGAGATGAGGGTTGGGGGGTAGGTTTCATCCGCCAGTCTTCACGCATTCACAGTTTGGGTCTTCCGCAGCGCCCTGAGTGAATCTCGGGCGGAACGATCTTCCAACCGCAATTGGGAAGTCACTCCAAGATCAACGATCCCACTCGAAAACGAAGGCCGGATTTGAACCCGGCCCGGCCATCTCCTTTACGGCGCTGCGTCGTGCAAAACGACACGCCGTCCTTGCAAACTGCACGGAATCATCCTGGCGGATGATTGAGAGATTTTCGGAAGCAATGAATCAGCCATTGGTTCCGTCAAGCGGCATTCATTGGCGCTGGGATTGCATCGACTCCCTTGTCCGAGCAAGGGGAGGTTGCAGGGTGCCAGCCCCGCCTGGCTGCCCAGACCCAACAATGCCCAAGGGTTCCCAATGGCGAAGCGTCTGCAGCGACCGAAGAAGCGAACCCACGTTCGCCTGGAATGGGAAGAAGCGAACATGCGGGCACTCGACATGGCGGCCGCCGAGTGCGGCCTATCGATCGCGTCGTTCGCTCGTCTTGCCCTGGAATTGCTCACCGCGAAGGGACAGGTCACGTTGAATGATGTGAAGGCCGAGGTCGACCGATTGACCAGGGAACCAGAACCCGAGAAGCCGGCCCAGGAGACTGGGAAGCGGCAAACGAAAGAATCCGATCCGGGATAAAGTGAGCAGCGGAAAATCGCCCAGGGTCGAGCCGGGGTTCCACTTCCAATCTGTGTACACTGCGCACACAAGTCATCCCTCACAATCCGCCGACTCGGCAAATCTTGCCTAACCCGTCAAATACGGCAAATCTGCGCACACTGTTAAACTCAACCTCACCCTCATCATCCGTCGAAAACAACCCTACCTCGGGGGACGACTCTTCCCACCTCGCGGTTGCCCTGCCGGGTGCTGACCTCAGCACCACGATGAGATCATCCCAAGCCAAGGTTCTCGCCAACCCATGTTCACCCAACTTCTTTTGGCGGCAACGCTTAGCGCTGGTCAGCCGCCGGCCATGATGCCCCAGGGGCCAGCAATCGCCCCCGTTACACCCTACCAGATTCCGATGGGGCAACCGCCTGGCTACCCCGTGGTGCAAGGCGTTCCCGCCAGCCCGAACCTCGGGTATGTCGTCCCGACCGTTCCGTATGGGGCTCTTCAGCTAGCCCAGGGGAATGCCCAGACGCCCCCGGCGGATCCGATGACGAACGGCAAGAACGTGGAGAACGGCAAGAAAGACGAGAAGGACAAGAAAGAGGAGAAGAAGGCACCGCCAAGTACCGGGAGGGGCAATCCTCACGGGTACGGGGCCTGGCTGGAGCCTCGTGAGAAAGAAGGGGGCAACTTCTTCCAGCGGTTGTACCGGGAGTACTACCAGCAGTGGGTTCCCCCCGATACTCCCTACGAGGAACCGACGGAGGTGCCGCGACGAGCCCTGCCGTCTCCCTGGACTTCGCCGCCGTTCCCCAGTTCCGAGTGGCAGGGATATCCTTTGCTCGGGGTTCCGAACAGCACCGGGGATTACCCGTTCATGAAGGCCCTCTACGGTGGCCCGTGGGGCCAGGAAATCAAGGATAGTGGGATCAAGTTCCAGGCCTGGGCGACATCGTTTGGAGTCTGGGGGAATTCGCACCAAACCAACGTGCCGGCGTCGTACTGGATCACTCCGAATACTTATGGACTCGACCAGTTGGTCTTCAAACTCGAAAAGATACCGGACTCGGTGCAAACCGACCACTGGGATTGGGGTTTTCGCTCGGCGTTGCTGTACGGTATCGACTATCGCTATACAACGGCAGGTGGGTGGTTCAGCAATCAATTGCTGAAGAATAACCAACTCTACGGTTGGGATCCGGTCGAAGAGTATTTCAACGTGTATATCCCCGGTTTCCTGGGAGGAACGGACATTCGTGTTGGCCGCTGGATCGCCTGCCCGGACATTGAAAGCCAATATTCCGTGGATAATTTTCTGGGAAGTCACTCGATTCTATTTACATATGACACTTATACGCAGACTGGAATTATGGTAACCCAGAAAATTAATGATCAGATCATGGTTCAAGGTGTCCTCATGGCGGGTACAGACATGGCACCCTGGTATCCCGGTGCCACCCCGACGATGGCGTTCGGGAGTCGGTGGGTCTCGGCGGACAACAATGATGCCTTCTACACCTGGATCAACGCCCTGAACAGTGCCCAGTTCCGCCACTTTTACCAGTACGGGCAGCCCCTTGGGCACGATAACTTCAATTACGTCGTGACCACCTACGAGCACCGCTTCAACGAGGCCATCATCACAAAGACCGAACTGTATTACATGTGGGAGTTCAATGCCGAGGTGGGCGGGACACCGAGTGCCGGTCCCGTGGAACCGTACGGGAGTGGTGGCGGCGACGGGAAGCTAATCCCGGGCCGATCACAGGCGTATGGAGTTCTGAATTACACCATGTTTGGGCTGTCGGATCGAGACTACTTCACAATCCGCAACGAAGTCTATCGTGATGAAACGGGGTTCCGGACCGGCTACGCGGGAACCTACACCAGCCATACGATCGGTCTGAGTCACCAGTTCAACGACGTGACAATGATACGGCCTGAGATCGGCTACTACCGCAACTGGAATGAACAGGCATTCGACAATGGAACCAAGCGTGGCACCTGGATCTATGGTTTCGACCTCACGCTGCGGTTCTGATACAAGAAGCCATTGAAGCTGTCGTATCTATTGAAAGACGAATGAACGTATAAATGGGAGTGCGAGGCTCCTGCCGAGCTGCACCACCCTCACGCTCGGCAGGAGCCTCGCACTCCCGTTAGACCGATGCCTGAGCGGGTTCATGTATGAGAACCCGATCCCGACCACGAAAGACACGAAACACGACAGATCGTGTTTCGTGTCTTTCATGTGTTTGGTGATCACCCTTCCTACTGGAGATCCCAGAGGGTGTCGTCTGTTCCGATGTCGAAGACGTGCTGCTGGTTGCGAAGCTGGATGACCGCAGGCGAATCGGTGGGGGCAGGCGGGTTTCGGGTCGGGTCGGTGCGGGACTCCACGTGTCCGTCCACGAACACCACGTTGGCGACCACCCCGAACAGCCGGAAGTGGACGCTCGGGTTCTGAGCGCTGGGAGGGTCAATCAGGGCGGTCTCGATCAGGGCGGGCTGGCCGGTCGGTCTGGCCTCTGGGGTGGCCCAAACAGCCGTGGTGAAGCAGATCGTTTGACTGGTGCTTTGAACCCAATCCATCCGGACGGGATTCCACACCTGGGTTCCACTTGCATTGGTGGTGACAGGGGCCAGGTAGCGGTAGTTGTACCCATACCCGCCGGTCCCTCCATCGAACGTCAGGTACACCACCCCCGGTTCCTGAGCTGGGCCAGAGAGGAATGCCTGATTGTCCTCCAGATACGGCATCAGGTGGCCCAGGCGAAAGTCGATCTGCTGCCCGTTCGGGGTGCAGAGGGCGAACCACCACCGGTAGTTCCCGTTCTCAATCGTCCAGGCCGGGGGCAAGACCCCGTTCGCCGAGACGTAGTTCTGAACAGCAAGTCCGAGTTGCTTGATCGCGTTCTGGCCACGGGTTCGGTCGGCGGCGGCCCGGGCCTTTTGGACAGCCGGGAGAATCAGCCCGACCAGAATGGCGATAATGGCGATCACCACCAACAACTCGATCAGGGAGAACCCGACCCGACGGGAGAGAGAAGGCACAGGAGAATCCTCCATGGCACAACGGGCCTCTCTATGATGACTCCCGGGGCCAGGCAGGGCAAGGTGTGCGTGGCATTTCTCTGTGGCATTTCTCAGTTCAGGTCGAGAACAGAATCCGACAGCAGATGAGCAAAGACGATCTTACTTAGGTAAATGGGAAAGAGAACGAATGCCGCCGGGTCGAGAGCGATTGGCTTGGCCTCCGTCCCCCAAGGTCTGATTCACATCGGTGGCCATCAACGGCAGCACTCGGGATTTGCGAGCAATTCTCTTCATTCCACCTGGCAGCCGGTTGTAATTGTTACAACCCTCAAGGTTTCCCCAGTCCAACTGTAGAAGTTACACCACGAATTCCGCGCGACACTCCCACCGCTACGCCCGGTCGGATCCCGAAGCACCGCTCACCCTGTACGTTATGCCGCCACTTTCGTCGCGAGGAAGGTCCGTTCTCGTTCACGGCACATCCATTGCGGTTAGAGTTCAGACGCCTCGCATCACGCGAACGGCCCCTGGCCCATACGGCGTCCCGATTCACCACGGAGGTCAAGGGAATGACGCTTCGTAGGCTCCCTGCGGCTCTCTTCGTCGCGATCCTGGCCACCTCCGGGCCAGCGTTCGCTGCTACCGTCACCACGACGAATTTCGTCGTCACCGCGCCTGACAAGGATCTCGCCCGGCGGTTCGCCGACCAGGCCGAGATGTTCCGCAAGGAAAAGGCTCTCCAGTGGCTCGGCCAGGAGATGCCGCCCTGGCCCCAGCCCTGCCCGCTGAGAGTGAACATCACCCAAAACGGCGGGGGTGGGGGCGAAACGAGCTTCAGCTTCGGCTACGACGGGAACCGTCCGGTCGTCCGCTCGCAGCAGATGTCGATCCACGGGCCAGTCCGCCAACTTCTGGACAGTGTTCTCCCCCATGAGATCACTCACACCGTCCTCGCTCACCATTTCGGCCGACCAGTCCCGCGCTGGGCCGACGAAGGTGGAAGTGTTCTCAGCGAGAACAACGAGGAACGGTTCAACCACGACGTCAAGAATCGCGAATACCTGAACGCCGGTCGCGGCATCCGCCTTCTGGTGCTGTTCCCACTGGCTGAGTATCCCCGAGACATGCACGTTCTGTACGCCCAGGGGTATTCGGTGAGTGCTTACCTTGTCGAACGGGGCGGTGGTGGCCTGGCCGGTCGGACCAAACTCCTCCAGTTCCTCGCCATCGGAATGAGGAGCAATAACCCACAACAACACGGGACGCCCGCGACCTGGAACGCGGCGGTCCAGCAGGTGTATGGTTTTGATAGTGTGGATGAGTTGGAGAAGGCCTGGCTCGACCACCTGCGAGATCCCCAACCGCGGATCGCCGCCCGAAACACGGGTGCTGCACCCGGCACCCCGACTTCCGCAGGCAAGGCGGCAAGCTATGTGTCGACCGCCCCCGGGCGGACCGACACCCGAAGTTCCGCACCTCCAGCCCTCCCAATTCTGGAGGCCCCGATTCGGGCGGTCAGGGGGGTGGCACCAGACGACGAGCCGGTCCGAGGTGGATCGCCCTCGCCATTCAAGCGAACCGCCCCCGTACCGGCCCCGGCTCAACCGATTCCGGCCGAACCGATCCTGCTCCCGCCAGAAATCCCGCCACCCGATCACTGAGAAACGGAGGACGCATCAACACCCCGAGGGTGCGGCAGATAGCGCGCCCTCGGGGTGTTTGATCAGCCGGGCATGTTGTAGCCGATGAGGACCAAGTCCTTGCGGATCGAGCTGAGCAGAACCGCAAGGCGAGGCAAGGGTTGCCTGTCGCGAGATGGAAGCGGGCACCGATCCAAGGGATTTCACCGGTTGCCCACTCGACGGAATGCCGCCGACGCCTCCCGGGTCAACACATCGTCGATTTTCCCCCTGGCCAGTTCGGCCAGAAATCCCTTCGCCTCCGGCGTGCTGATCGCCTCAAGAACAGCGACCCCGCGGGCGGAACGCAACGTGTAGGGACTCGGATCCGCACCGAACCGTGAGAGGAAGCGGGTCAGTCGGACACGAGCCTCTGGTGAGTTGACACCCGCCAGGCGAGACTTCGACCCGGCCACGGCGTTCGCTCCGTACCGCTCCAACTCCGCCGATGCCTTCTCCCGGTCAGTAAAGTCACTCGCCGCCAGTTGCGCGACCACACGATCCAGATCCGCATCCGTCGGGACTGCGGCGGGGTGCAACCTCTCCTTCAGAAGTGTGAGAGCGTTTGCTGGTGCCGAAGCGAGCGTGGCGATGCCGAGATATCCCAGACCAGGATCTGCTGCGCTGAGCCGTTCCCAGGCATCCACCAGTTCTTTCCCGGTCGGCTTTCCACCCTTCCAAGACGAGAGTGTGGGAAGTGTCACGTCCCAGACCAGCCCGGTCTGGTCGGAGCTGACCGTGACGAGCCGGCGACCATCCGGCGAGAAGGCCAGGTCGCTCACATCGCGGAGATGCCCTTCCAGCTTCTTGAGTGGTCGCCCTGATGCAGTCTCGTACAACCACACACCATCGAACGAAGGAATCGTTTCGGCCACGGCCAACAAGCGGCCGTCCGGGGAGACCGCCAGCGCCTGGACGTGTCGCCCGAACCACTCAAGGTCGCGAAGCCGACCATTCCGGTCCGGCTCAACAAACCGGTGAAGTAATCTCCCAGTCGCTGGATCCCATGCCGTCAGCGCGTCGATTCGCCTCCGTTGGTCGTCACCGCGGAGCATGTCCATACTGTGACCGCCGAGATAGATCTCCCGGCTGTCCGGCGAGAAGCAGGCCGGTGGATATGATGTCAAGGGCTTCTCCAATCGCTGGAGGTGTTTCCCCGTCTGGGCGTCCCACAGATCGTTCGCATTCGGGAATCCATCCCTGGGCGGGGTCTCTTTCTGGCGAAGGGAATTCGTGAACAGGAACCGGCCATCCGGGGAGAGTGCGACCGAGGCATGGATTCGTACTACCTCACGCCCGCGGTCATGGAAACTGGGTGCGAGCGGGACAGAGATGCTCAGGCGTTCGGTGCCGGCTGGCCAATTCCACAACGTCACGGTGTCATTGACAAACGTCGCGAGTGTCTTTCCGTCCGCGGAGAACTGACTGGCAATTCCTTTGAAACTGTCCAACGCACCGGGCAGGTTCAGCCGCTTTCCCGTCGTCGAATCCGCCAGGGCCAACTCCTCGTCCGCTGTGAACAGAAGACCGCGGCCATCCGGGGTGAAAGCGAGCCGGCGCTTGGGACCGTCCCGGTGGTTTCGCTCAGATCGGGGTGCGGGAATGGTCCACAGGGGTTTTCCGGTCGCCAATTCCCACGCGCGAATCTCATCGTCTTTGGCGAGAGTCGCCACGATCCGGCCCTCCGGGCAGACCGCAACCGTAGCTAACTCGGCCAGATGAGTGTCGAGGGAGTCGACTGGCTTTGCCGATCTGGTGTACCAGATCTCGATCCGACCGTCGCGTCGGACTGTGGCGAATCGCGTTCCGTCGGGGCTGACAGTGATGGCAGATGCTTCCCGATAGCCGAGATCTCCGTTGAGTTTTGGGAAGTGAGCCAGTTCCTCCCCTGTTACCACGTCCCAGATCTGGAAGTAGGGATTTTCCCCCGCCACGATGAGCTTCTTTCCATCCGAAGTGAACGCATGGCCTGTGCCGTATCCCAATTGCCTGGAAAATGGGAACGAGTGAAGTTCCTTCCCAGCCTCCAGATCCCACACCCGGATTGTTCCGTCGTGCCTGCTACCGATGTGTTCACCCGCCTTCACATCCTTCGGCCGCAGCGGCATCGCCGCCAGTCGGGCATTGGGAGAGAGGCTATACATGTAGCCGTAGGTGTGAAAGGCCGGGGGTGGGATCGAAATGGCCCGGGTGACCGCGTTTCTGTCCAGAGGGACAACCGTAATCGTCCAGTTTTCGTCATCCTCCCACGAACCGGTCAGAAGATGCACACCTCGGGTCGTGTATCGAATCTCCTGACACGGTCCCGAGAACGGACCCAGTGTCCGCAAAGGCTTCAACCCCGCCACGGACTTGCCGACCTCCACGGGCAGCAGGTCGACGGTAAACTGTTTCTCGGTCGGCGCGCGGACGATGGCCAGTCGAGTGGCGTCGGGAGAGAGCGCGAGGTATTCGACAGCCGGGATGGGAGTAACAGGTGGCCGTTTCGCCCGGGGTGGGGTTGGCAACATCTCGTCTGGGTCGGTAAAGGCCGAGACGAAGTACGTCAGATCGGGCAGTACGACAACCGCGACGCCGGTTCCGTCCGCCCGCCAGCCGATCGCGTTCCCTGCGACCCAATAGTCCTTTCGCTCGACCAGTTGACGACCCGTAGCGGCATCGCAGATGGTGACGCCATTGTAACTCAGGGATGCGACCTTCCTCCCGTCAGGAGAGAACGCGGCCCATCTGGGCTCACCCGGACCGAAAAACCGCCGGGTACCAAGCCGCACAAGTGCGCCCGCGGGCAGCGGATCGCCGAGGCGATCGACCGTTGGCTGCGTGGCTGCCACAGGGATTGGGGTCGCGGATCTGGGCGGATCGACCTTCGGTTGGTCGGCAGTGGGGTCACCACTCACGGCCAGGAGGGTTCCGATGGCAACCAACACGCTCACAATCGGTGCCAGGAGGAGGTAATCTCGCAGTCGGCCGATCGGATGGAGCAGGCCGGCGAGCGCGAGCGGAACTTTGCCGCTGATCCCCGACCGAACCGCGCTCACGACAGCTGCGATCAGCGCGGCCGACACCGGTGGCGGATACCCAACTACCAGGGCCGGTGCCGCCAGAGGCAGGCCGTACCGGGCAAGTCGCTTGCGGAGCCGTTCCTTCCCTCGTTCCAATCGGCTCCGCAATGTTCCGATTGGGCATCCCGCTCGCTGCGCTGCCTCCTCGTAGCTCAGTTCCTGAACGCAGCACAGCACCAGCGGCAGGCGGTCCCGCTCGGGAAGTGCCGCGATCTCCTTGTCCAACACTTCTCGAACGTCCCGCCAGGTCATCTCGTCGGGAGCAACCCGAGCCGGTCTGCGATCCGCTTCGCGTTGTCGCCGTCGGTTGTCTCCTCGCCGCAGATTGAGGGAAATCCTGACGGCGGTCGCGTGCAACCACCCGGCCAGTGAACCCGAACGGGTCAAGCGGCTGGCCGATCGTACCAGGAGCAAGAACGTCGCCTGGAACGCATCGTCCGCGGCGGCTTCCCCCAAAACGTGCCGACAGGCCCAGAGCACGAGGGGACCGTTCCGGCGAACGAGTTCCGCGAATGCGGATTCGTCCCGCTCCGCAGTGTAGCGCCGGAGCAGATCCGTGTCGGTCCAGGTGTGTGATTCGGACGAGGCACCGGTGTGGACCAATCGGAGAAGTTGCGCGGTGGTAGGCACGGGTGGAACCTCCGGTGGAGATGTTCTACCCCAAGACTGTCCTCCGCGGCCTCACCCAGCGGACGGATTCTGAAACGGGTGTATCTGGTCCGGCTCGGACCCTCAAGGGGCAGTCGAAAGTCCTACCCCGTCCAGGGCCGAGTGACGTGTTCAGCAAATGTGGCCCAGTTGGAACGTCGGGACTACAGAACGACCCCGGTAGAGATCGCCGGGGCGACGGTCGAGGGATGCCAGTATGAAAAATTCACCGGGCTGTTTACAACATCGTTTGCGGCGTCCAGCTCTACCACCGGTTTGCGGTCACGATGACGCGAAGACAAATGAACCCCAGACACTGGTCTGGCCGAAATCGAGTTGACATATGAACAGTAGGCCGGTAGCGTCTCCCTATTCTCATCCACCAGTCGTTGGAGACTACCCATGATTCTCGGCCTGCGGACCTGTATCTACCACATCCCCCCAGACCAACTTCCCAGGGCCAAGGAGTGGTACACACTTGTGGCGGGAATCGCACCGTATTTCGACGAGCCGTTCTACGTCGGGTTCACCGTCGGCGGCTTTGAACTCGGGCTTGTCCCGGATGGCGGCCCACCAGGTCCAGGGGGGACTGATGTTTACTGGGGGACGGTCGACATCACGGCGGAGGTCGCCCGCTTGATTGGTCTGGGTGCGACGGAGGTGGAAACAGCCAAGGATGTCGGTGGAGGGATACAGGTGGCAGTTCTTGCCGACCCATTTGGCAATCGGATCGGGGTCATCCAGAACCCGCACTTCGACCCAGCCGCGGTCCGTTGACGAGCGAGGATGGGTGACAAATCGTGATGGTCGGGTGGGCCTGGAACTCCAGGTGGGTTCAAGTGATACTGTCCTGAGCAAATGATGGGAAATGCCCTCGCGGGATAAGCTTCGGAGTGTCTCTTGATCCCACCCAGAACGGCGGCTGGTGAGCCTCCAACCAGGTCGTGAATGTGGCATGATGCGGTTGAAGATTGCCGCACTCCGCCATCGCGGTATAATCTGCCCCGTCCCGTCCCGCTGCGGCCGCCCGGCCGTGCCGCGGTCCGGATACCTTCACTGACCGAGGATTCAGCATGGCCGACGGGCGTGAGCATTCACCCGGGTCCTTCAGCTTCCGGGCCACGTTCCCGTGGATGGAGATTTTCCGCTGCTTTCAGGTCGCCATCGACCCGCGGAAGCTGCTGGTGGCCGCCGCTGGCATCCTGGCGATGTCCTTCGGCTGGTACGTGTTGTCAGCCTGTTTCTACTACAAGGCCCCGGATCCCAACGACGTCAAATACAGCAACAAGGCGATCCTGGACGGGTTTGGTCCCAAGATCAATCCGAGGACGAACCTGAACTACAACGAGGCGGATGCGACCGAGATCGCCAAGGAGAACTACACCGCCGATTATGAACAGTGGAAGGTGTTGGCCGATCTGGCCGGTCCCTATGGGAAAGACCCTCCCGGTCGGTTCCGGGCCATGCCGTGGGATGAGTACCGCGGGCCAAACCCCTTCCTGTTCGTGACTCGGGTGCTGAGCGGGTCGGCAACCGAACGAAGCGATTCAATCTCAGGCTTCGTGAGTGGTTCCGTCCCGGTTCTGGTCGAGCCGCTGGTCAAACTCCTGGTCCCGGTTGCCAAACTTGTCTCTCCGGGAGTGAGCTTCCAAACCCGGGTCTACCTGTTCTTCCTGATCCTGTGGAGTGTCGCGGTCTGGGCGTTCTTCGGCGGGGTCATTACCCGGCTGGCTGCGGTCCAACTCGCGAACAAGGGTCCGCTCACCCTTCGCCAGGCGGTCCGGTTTGTCGCGACCCGGTACGCAAACTACATTCTTTCCCCGCTCGTCCCGCTCATCATCATCGGTGCTGTCACCGCGGGGCTGGCCCTGTATGGCATAGCCAGCCTGATCCCGTTTGTTGGCGACCTGCTCTTGTTGGGTCTGGGGCTTCCGCTGGTGATTTTTGGCGGAGCGGTGATGGCGTTTTTCCTCGTCGGCCTCGTCGGCTACCCGCTGATGTACCCGACGCTCAGTGTCGAGGGTGATAGCAGCGATACGTTCGATGCCCTCAGTCGGTCGATCAACTACGTCTACCAGGCTCCGTGGCATTACCTCTGGTACTGGTTTGTCGCGGTGATCTACGGAGCGGCGGTGACGTTTTTCATCGTGTTTTTCACCTCGCTGATGGTGTACACGGGCAAGTGGGCGGTCGGCCTGCCAGCCGGGGTGATGGGCCTCGAACGGAAGCCCGATTACCTGTTCATCTACGCCCCGGAGTCGTTCGGGTGGAAGGAGTTGTTCCTCCAGGATAGCCCATACGCCATCAAACACGCTCGGGCGGAATCCCAAACCGGTCGGCCGGTAGACGTTTACCAGCCCGTGAGCCCGTCGCTCAACGAGACAAACCGGAACGAATACTGGTGGTACAACACCTGGGGGGCGGGGTTCGTCTCGTTCTGGTTGGCTCTCCTCTTCCTGATGATGCTCGGCTTCAGTTACAGCTTTTTCTGGTCGGCCGCGACGTCGATTTACTTCCTGATGCGTCGGAAGGTCGATGAGGCGGAGCCGGATGAGGTATTCATTGAGGAAACCGAGCCGGAGGCCCCGCTGGCTCCTCCGAAGATCGCCGATGGGACCACCCCGCCAGCAGCCCCTTCGACCTCACTCCCGGTGATCTCGCCCCCAACGGTGCCACCGCCGCCCACACCACCGAAGTCCGATCTGCCGCCGATCCCGCTCTCAACCAGCCCGCCGGTCGTACCCCCGCCTCCTGTCGTACCCCCGGCAACCGTGCCGTTTACCGGGCAGTCGTCCCCGGAACCCGGCACCGGGTCGTCACCAGCGGAACCGAAGTCAGGTGCGGACCAACCGCTGGCATAACCCAAGGTGTGAATCTCAGGGGTAAGGGTACAGCCGAAACCGAACCCCCCAATCCCCTTCTTTGGGAGGGAAGGGGGAGCCGGAGGTCGCCCGAAACCTAAGGAGTTGTCCAGAATCAAAACCGTGAAATCGCTGGCATGGGCTTCCAGCCCGTATTGGCCCAGCA
>PLDW01000335.1 GCA_003136315.1 Gemmataceae bacterium
CGCGGAGCGAGTCGCCTACTTTCGCCGACTTCGACCGCAAAAGGGACAACCTTACTGGGCTCCTGTATAAGGCTGAGATTGATCCGCCCAGGGCACTGCCCTGACCACTCTTGCAGTCTTCGATGCAAGTAAGTCGGCTCGGAGGTGGTGAATCGGCTGACCAGCCTTGACCAAACGTACCACTCACGGCTTCGCCCAGAGGCCGAGATCGAGATCGAGTCCTCATACAGGAACCTGTTGAGGCTGTCACATTCCCGGAGCAAGCATCGGTCTAACGGGAGGGCGAGGCTCCTGCCGAGCGTGAGTGTGGTACTGCGGCACGCGGTCCGGGTGGTGACGGTGGCGGATGTGGACGCGGCGGTATGCGGGGTCTTGCGGCTGCCAGCCGGCACTCTCCAGTCGAAGGCCCGATCGTGGGCGGTCAGTCACCCGCAAATGGTGGCCATCTATCTGTGCCGCAAGCACACCGCGGCCACCTATGGAGAGATTAGCAAACACTTTGGGGCGAAGACGCACAGTACAGCGGTGGCGTCGGAGAAGAAAGTCCGGGCGTGGCTGGACAAGGACCAGAGCGTCGCCATCGGCGACCAGAACTGGCGGGTCAAGGAGTTGATCGACCGAATCGAGCGAGAATTGCAACGCTGACACCTTCGCAGGGGTTCGAAGGGCGGGTGCCCTCGGCTGGAAGCGGCCGCCTTTCGGCGTCGGGTACTAGGTCGACATAAGGTCAAGCATGTCAGGCCGGATGACATGGAAATCTTCACTGAGGCGGTTGAGACGGAGCCGGGGGTGCTCATGGATGTCTCCCTCAGTGTCGGTACCTTCGGGACGACGATGACTGAGGAGGACGATGACTGCATGACGTTCGATTACCCCAAACTCGGAACGAAGTACGGCGAAAAATCCGGCAGGTGGAGTGACAGCCCCTTCCCGAAGACCACTAGAGGATTCGGCGTAGGTGCGTGCTTCGGTGTCACACGACCATCCAGCGGCATCATCGCCAGCGTCGAATACAATTTGTTTGGTACCCAGTACGCCTGGATCGAGCGCAGGCGGGTCGTGTTAGTGACTCCGATCAAGCGGTGGTGCCAACTCCTCGTGGAGCGTGGTCTTTACCAAGCCGGACGGAGTACATGAACGTCGAGGGCACTGATGGCGACACGCCGAGGACGCAGAGAACCAAGTATTCGCTGTTGAGCTAAGGTTGGCAGAAAGACAATAACGTGTGGTAGATCGTAATGACTCCCTTAGTCGGCCGATTGTGAAGCGTTCGGTATGTATGCTCTAACTCCTCGATGATGATTTGCTGAGCCCAACCGACTTGCTGGTCCAGCCGGTGTTTCGTCGAGTCCGCTAGGATTGATTCCTCGATCTTGCCTGCCCACTTTTCGCATGTGTCGCACTGTACGTAGCCGAGCATGCCCCCTTCGTCGCTACTCGCAGCGTATTGCTCGGTGACGAAGCACCCAAGACCGTCCGGCCCCAGATACTTCCCAGTCGGGTGAGAATTAGTCAGCAGCCGCTTCGCCTCGAAGTGAAACCGGGGGCGGGGAGAACCACGAGTGCTTCGCACCTCAATGTCGATGCGGGGGCGCTCATTCCCCTGCCTCGTAGGGTTCGGCAGCGGGTTGTTGTCGAGGACCGTATACCGCTTCATCCAGGCCGGTGCCCCATTCGCCTCAATGAGTTCGGTCACGCCCTCGACGATCCTCTGCGTGATGACTTCCTCTTCGGTGTCCCGCGTGACCGTCGGCCGCGTCGAGTTGTACCCAAGGGACACCAGCCGGTGGGAGTGAATAGCGAACGCGCCGGCGTAGACCCGCCGATTGCTGGTCTGCCCCGGGTTCTTGTTCACGCTTGAGCGGAGCGACATTCACTTCTCCCGCGAGGTGACGGCCTCTGCGATTAATTGGTCCGCGTCCAGCAACGCTTGGCTTCGGGTCCAATGCAACCTCTGCATCGGCTTGAGCAGGTACGTCGCCGGTCCGTTGAACATGAGCAGGTTGCGATCGAAATAGATCCACTGGCTGTGTTGCATCCGCAAGTTCCGGCGTGCCTCCGCGAAAGCCCTCTCGGTGTCCGCAGTAGCACGCTCGACTCGCACCCCGACCGCCTGCCTCTTTCCCTCCACGAGGGTTATCTGGGCCATCCCCGACAGGCGTCCATGGTTGATGAGGATGTCGTGGTGTAACATGTCCACCTCGCTGACGAACTCGTCCAGTTCGGCCTTGAGTGCCTTCCCGTATGCCCTTAGATCTGCCTCACTCGGCGGGCCGACAGCCTCCCGCGACAGCTTCCCTTCGTCTAGGCTCAACCGGATGCCGACGAAATCATCGATCAGCCAGCGGTCCTGTTCGGACAGCCCAAGAGCATCGCAGACCAGCCTGTTCAGTTCGCCTTCCAGAACCCGCCACGGCCTCTTGGCCTTCCCTGAATCGTCGAAGAGGGTGCCGGCCAAGTACGAGTCTGAGACCTCCTGATATAACTCGACCCAGGGCTTTAACGTCGCCGCCCCGAAATCCCCGAAGGGGACCGGCATCGACTGCAATGCCCGCATTGTCGCCTGCTCCCGCTTTACCCCCCACCCTGGCGACGCGAAGAACTGGTAGTACGTGGCGTAATCCGAAATCAGGAAGAGCGAGAGAGCTTTGAGGAGACCCTCTTGACCCACTTTCCCCCCGATGCCGACGACTGGGTTCGGAATGACAAGCCAGGAGTCGCTGTACACCGCAAACCGGCGTGTTTCGTCCAGGATGATGTGAGGCGGAGGGCAGACCTTTAGTCCTCCTTTTCCGCCTTGAGTGCGCACATAAGCCCCAGTGCGGGGAATGATCTTAAGAGCACCTTCTGGGAAGGAAAAGATGAGCCCTAGGTTCCTGAGCGGTTCCGTGCGAAGCACGGGCTTATCAACTAACTCCTCAACGAACTCGGCCCCCTTAGTGCCCTCGGTCCGCAACTGAACTCCCACGTTCAGGGCCAACCCGCTCTTGGTGGCGAAATCATCGAGTGAGTCGAACGACCCCTTCAACGACTCGATCAGCCGGGCGTCGCGCGGCGATCCCCACATTCCGACCTTCCAGGTAAGTTGGCGGCCCTCGATCACCTCATTCAAGGGGATCGATCGTACCTCGCTCGCGTTCACGACGATGTTCCACGTTTCCTTCCTGTGTCCGACTTCCGCCGGACGGTTTGCCTCTTGGTTGGCGACGAGCGGGGCGTAGTACAGGACATCGGCATCCGAGGCCGGACCCTCCCCCGGCCAAAATGAGTAGAAGAACACAGCGGCGGGTACGCGGGAGCGGCCAGCGAACAGCACTTCGGCCAGGTTCGCAAAGTTGGCGACACCCCACACGTGGAGCTTCCGAAAAAACTGCTTTCGGAACTCGCGGGAGTCATCTTTGAACAGACTCATTGCTGGCAGAAGAAAGCCAATGAGCCCGTCTGAGGCCAGGTGATCCGTAGCCTTCCAAGCGAACGCCTCCGCTGCCTGGTTGCCCCCAATCGGTCGCTCCTTCCGGTTCTCCTGCACCCAGTTCAATGCGGGGCGATCACGGCCGCCCTCGGCGTCTGGGTCGAGCTTCTTCCAGGGCGGGTTCCCCACTATCCAATCGAACTTCGTCTCAGCGTGTTTATCCACGAACGACGATCGCTTGTCGAAGAAATCGCTGTGGTAGATGTTGGCGTTGTGTAGGTCAGGAATGCGGAACGTCGGATTCTGCCGAAGGTCCGGCGGTTCGATATAGTCGAGCATCGTCAGGACCAGACTCATCTGGGCGACCCGGCAGGCGTCCTCGTCGTGGTCCATCCCGTAGACATTCTGCACGAGTAACTCGCGGAGCTCGCTCGGCTTCAGTCGGCGGCGCTCCTGCTGAAGTCGCTGTTCGATGAGCCTGCGGTAGCACTGGACGAGGAAAGCACCTGACCCGCACGAGGCATCGAACACTCGCATCCCGGACTTAAGAGGTCGTTGGCCTTCGAGTTCCTGTAGCACGAACTCCACCAATGGGACTGGTGTGTAATAAGCTCCAATTTCCCTCGCCTTCCCCTCCGCGTGCAAGAACTGCTCGTAGATGACCGACAACGTTTCAATCGGGATGTGTGAGAAGTCGTAAGCCTGAAAATCCATGTGCATCTGGCCGGACAGTGGGTTGTCGCCGTTGAACGCGGCGGCCACCACCGAGATGTGTTCCTGCGTCGGACCCGCGGTGTTGCCCATGTCTACTGGGAACACGCGGCCGTTCAGCCACTCGTCCAACCGCTCGACCACGGCCCGGAAGCCTTGGAGAGTGGCTCCGCGGCCGAACACCGTCCCAACTTCGAGTCCCCACTCCCCGAACTTTCGATCCGACAGGATGTCTCGGTCGCGGAGGTAGCGCAGGTACACGTACTTGCCGATCAGCCCGTGAACCACCGGCTTCGAGAGGCCGTGTTTACGCAGCCACTTTCCAAGGCGTTCGAGGTTCGCCAGCAGACGCCAGTCTACTCGCTTCTGCGGGTCGATTCTTGACTCCCACGTCTTCCACAGGGTCCCGTCGTCGATCGCCTCGGACCGAAAGTCGGCGAGCTTTGAGGCGATCTCGTTGAACGCGGTGATTGCCGGGAGGAGGCCGGTCGCCTCTCCCAATGTCTCGGCAGCGGCACGCTCGTACTGGAAACCGGAGTACAGGCGGACGTCAGAGGGAGTCTGAACCAACAGAAAGGGGACGATGTTCTGGTTCCAGACTCTACGATGAATTAGGGGAGCGTCATCTTCATTCTTCGCATCACAGACGTAGACCAGTGGAACCCGATTGCTCTCGGTCCCGGCCTTCTCGCCGGCGAGGCTATAAACCCCTTGGAGTGAGCAGGTGGATTCGGCCCGGCGGAAGATGTGAGAATACCCCGCCGTCTCGCCTAGGCGAACGCCTTTGAGGAAGTTGGGCGAGTCCGCGTACCCGAGTTCGTTCAGTAAGTTGCCGACCGGCATCAGCAGCACTCCCGCTCACTCCAACCCCGGTCCGAGGCATAGCACACGGAAGGTTCATCGGCTCCCGAACGCCTGTTCGAGCCGCCGGGAATGGCCAGATTGGACGGCGATTCTCTCCGGTCGTTCCTGTCGTACCTCCCGGAACGCTTCCTATGTTCCTGCGTTCAGTACCATTGTGCCTCAAGCCGACCCACACGGCAAGGTTGGAATAATCGCGGGGACTGTGCCAGAAGTCACGATCCACCAATCTGAATCAGTCGCGAGGACTTTACACTTCATCTCCACGCTTCTCCTCCAAGATCGCACTCACCCACGCCGTCTGGCCAGACCTGAGCTATGACCGGGGTGCGGAGATTCACCAACATTGAGAGCCGGACAGCCACCCGGCGTTTCACGCCGATGCCCTCCGTTCAGCTAACAGTGCCAGCCGGCAGGGCAGTGGCCCGGTGCGCACCATTAGAGGTCGTGTGTCGGCGACTCGAAACGGGTCAGGAACCTATGATGAAAACAGGGTTCTTCCGAGGTTTCCGATCCGGGTTCGCGCAGTGGAGATCCGCAGGCACCTCACCTTGTCAACTGGGGCTTGCGACACGCCTCGAAACTTCAACCTGCGCATACGTCGTAAGGATCAGTCCAGGATCAACATGTGTTTTGGGGCAGGGTTCACGAGTGGGTGACAGCCAAGGAGCCGGAAGCGTCAGCGACGGACGGCACCGAAAGCCAGTTGACGAGACGAAACGAGGGAATGGGTCAGCATTTGCTGGGGTTGTCCGTCGCTGACGCTTCCGGCTCATTGACGCGACGTTGTTACCCTCTGCACACACGGATTGAACCTGGCCGGTTTTGGCGTCTTCTGGGGTGGGGGATTGGTCCGGCAAGAACAGCCCTGAGGGGGCCGAATGCACCATCAACCGATTGCTTCTCTGGCAGGCAACTTCCACCAATAGAGTGACCTGAATGATCTGTCCTGATGACATCCCGCAGCAACCCGGGATTGGGCATCTGGCCGCAGGCCGAGACCGAAACAGCAGCCCAGAATGGTTGGAAACCGCTTCCTTGACTGAAAACGGGAGGCATTGATGGCGATTCCCACCCAACACCCCTGGAACTCGTCACATTGGGAACATCCCCGAAAATCGTGCGAACCCGTCAAAGCGAGGCAGCGCAGAAAATGTCACATAATAGAATTGGCAGAATGTTCAAGGATTTACTGTGGCTTAAGCGACAGAAACAAAAGCGGCGGAAAATCGCCGCACTCCAAATGAGGTGAATCGATTTGGCAGAATATTCGAGTATCCTCGAAGCGGGGCAACGCAGAAAGTGCAACAGAATAGATTTGTCAGAGTGTCGTAACGTGATCCGGCTCGGTCCCCCACTCCTCAAGGTCACCGCTTTCGGAACAGGTCGCTCAGGACGAGTGCTTCGATGAACGAGGCGAGCTTGTACCCGTCCGGCTTCGACTGCTCGACGAGTCGCTTCAGCTCGGCACGGTCGCCGAACGTCATTCCGCGGCGAAGGGCGTAGGTCGCCAGCTTCTCCGCGAAGGCCGTGGCAAACCGGTCCGTGTCGTCGAGCAAGAGGCGTTTCAAACCCGAGGCATCGGCGAACTTCCGGCCGTCGATCAGCTCACCGCTCGCGTCGATCCTGGGGTCGACACCCGTCCCGTTGCGGACCGTCTCCACCGCACGCCAGCGACCGATCGCGTCGTAGTTGTCGAAGGCGAGGCCCAGCGGGTCGATCCGCTGGTGGCAGCCGGCACAGTTCGCGTCGGCCCGGTGCTGTTCGAGCTTCTCTCGCACCGTCGTCTTCCGCTCCTTGGCCGACGGGGTGCCGAGCGCGGGGACGTTTGCCGGCGGCGGCGGGGGCGGCTTGTTGACGATCGATTCCAACACCCACACGCCGCGATGGACGGGTCGGTGCCGCGTGCCGTCGGACGTGAGGCTCAGGACCGAAGCGTGTGTGAGCAGGCCGCCCCGGTGGTGTTCGGGGGTGAGGGACACTCGCCGCAACTCCTCGCCGGTCACGCCCGCAATGCCGTAGTGGACTGCCAGGCGTTCGTTAAGCATTGTCCAGTCAGAATCGAGGAACTCTCGGAGGCTGGCGTTGCGGGCCAGTACCTCGCGGAAGTAGCTGGTCGTTTCCGCGATCATGCTCTTTTCCAGATATTCGTCGTACTCCGGGTAGAGCGTCCTGTCCGGAGCGAACATGCCCACTTTCCGCAGTTGCAGCCACTGTCGCGGGAACGACTCCGCGAACGCGGCCGCCTTCGGGTCGGCCAGCATCCGCCGCGCCTCCGCCCGGAGGATGTCCGGCTGGTGGAGCTTCCCTTCGCGGGCCAGGTCGAACAACCGCTGGTCGGGCATCGAACTCCACAGGAAATACGAGAGCCGCGAGGCCAGTTCCCAGTCGGTCAGATGCGGGGATGGGGCCGTCGTGCTGCCCTCTTCGAGGTACAGGAAGCCCTTCGCGTTGAGGACCGCCAGGAGCGCAGTCTTGACCGCCGCCTCGAAGGTGTCGCCACGCTTCTGCATTTTCTCGACGAGCGCAACGAGCCGGTCGACTTCGACTGGCCGCACCGGCCGACGCCACGCCCGCTCGGCGAACCGGGCGACGACCTGCCGGGCGTACGCCAGATCCCTGGCCGCCGACTCGCCGCCGAAAAAGACCTGTCGATATGCGGGGGTCGGCCACGAGGCGACGACCGGGCCGTCCCACTCGATGAAGTCAACCAGCAGGAACGGGACGATCGGCTTGCCGTCGTCGTCGGTGAACTTCATTTGCCAGGGGACGCGGCTTTTTAGTCCGGTGAAGGCGTTCGGCACCTCGCTCGACCGCGATCGGCGGTCTTCCGGGTTCGGCCCTGGCACAGCATTCATGATCCGGACGTTGTGGTTCCCGGCCGGCAGGTGCGTGCGGAACTCGATCGTGACCGGCGCGGCCTCCGGGGCCTCCACGTCTCGCTCGAAGAGGAGTCGGCCGATGGTCGCATTGTAGAGCCGGAGTCGCGGGGCTCGCCCGCCTTCCGGTCGCAGTCCGCTGAGCTTGACCCGGACGAGATAATCGCCGGTGGTTTTGACATGCAGTGTATGGTCGTCGAGAGCCCCATTGTTCGGCACGATGTCGGCCCGAACCTTGTCCGCAATGCCGCGGGTCTGGTATTCCTTCTCGTACTTCTTCCAGCTCCCCCCGCGGAGGTCAAACGCCCCCCACCGCATTACCTCCCGCTTCGGCTGCGGACCGGTCGGAAGGGCCTCGTTCAGGATCGCCTCGGCCGCCGCGAGGTACTTCTCCACATGGGCCGGCGAGAGCGTCAGAACCGACCCGATCCGCTGGAACCCGTGCCAGTCCGGGTCGTCCGGTAGCCCGGTCGGGTCGGCCGCGTCGAAGGTCACGCCGAGCAGGTCGCGGATCGTGTTCGCGTATTCGTCTCGCGACAGCCGGCGAAACGCGACCCGCTCCCCGCCGGCCGCCTGCCGCCGCGCTTCGGCCTCGCCGAGCTGGCCGGTGACCCACTCGGCCACCCGGGCGACATCGGCGGGCTTCGGCCGCGGCCGCCCCTTCGGCGGCATGTCCCCGCTGTTGATGCGGTTCATGAGCTCCTCCCAGTGGGCCATCGCCTTGGGGGAGTCATAGTCCAGGGTCAGGGTGTCCGCGCGGAAGTCGCCCTTGGCCGTCTTGGGGCCGTGGCAGTTCACGCAGTGTTCGGCAAAGAACGGCCGGGCGATCCGGTCCAGCCCGTCATCCGCCGCGCCGGCGGGCATCGTCGTGACAGCCGTTAGCAGGATCGCAAGGACGCAAATACGATTCACCGGGGGGTCCCCTTCTGATACCGGAAGCCGCTGAGGCTGTCTCATTCCAGGAGCAAGCATCGCTCTAACGGGAGGGCGAGGCTCCTGCCGAGCGTGTGGTAGTGCAGCTCGGCAGGAGCCTCG
>PLDW01000252.1 GCA_003136315.1 Gemmataceae bacterium
CGGGTTGCAAAATCCCTTGCAATGCGACACGCAAGATCCGTCCCCAAAGGACTTACGTCGATTTAGGCTGTGCAAAGGGATAGCCTCGCCCTCCCGTTTATACGTCCAATCGTCTTTCCATAGATGCGACAGACTCATTGCGTTCTGTGTAGGAGGAAGTTCAGGGGGTTGGTCTGGCAGCCGAAGGGGTGCTGGCCCGCACCGCTGCTCGAACGCCCAACCGCCGGACTGCGCGGGCTGGGGCCTGAAGCGTGTCCAGTTGCATCAGATACTGCTGCCCGTCTTCCGCACCCTCATTGACACGGTTCGGGATCTGCCCGGCCGCTACCCCCGTCAGAGTCGCTGCCATGTCC
Source organism: Gemmataceae bacterium (assembly GCA_003136315.1). GTDB lineage: Bacteria > Planctomycetota > Planctomycetia > Gemmatales > Gemmataceae > Urbifossiella. The sequence goes on from PLDW01000252.1 coordinate 354, forward strand.
TGAAGCACCTGCGGGATGTAGAAGTACGCCATATGTGGCGTCATCGTGAACGAAATTTTCAACGCTTGCTCCTCGTTGACCACGGCAGAGCAATCCAACCCCACCACATTCCCGGGCAGTGCTCCGGTCTGGTAACTTATCGGTCCCTCGAGCCCTAACCGTCCGAGATACTCGGGGTTATGGTAATCGGTGAAGATGTCCTGCGATGTACTTAGCACATAATCGTATTCAGAGTAATACACGGTCACCCGCTGGGCGTTTGCCGGGATGGCAGCGGCCTGCCCGGTCAGGGTGTCCGCGGGAACACTTTGTAACGCTCCGTTGTTGATATCCGCCGCGATCAGCAGAACCTGCCCCAGGTTAGCTGTATTGCCAGATTGCACTAGATAATACATACCAACCATAAGCATATAATTGCCTTCTGAGTGGCAGATCAAATTGACCTGGAGGCCGGGGATGTTGGCCTGGAGACCAGCGATCATCGTGAGCAGATTCTGGAACGCTGCGTTCGACCCGTTGATGTTGTCCCGGATGGTGCCGCTCGTGTTGGGAGGCGGGAAGGTATAGGGGCTGCTCGCGTAGTCAATCCCGCTCTCGACTTCGCCATAACTTGGCCAGTCGAATGCGATCACCAGGCCACCGTAATTCGCGTACTGTTGCAACCCGTTACCGAGCTGGGAGAGGAGGTTGATGGTGTCGCTGAAGAGGGTTGAGAGCCCATGAATCACGATGGTGAGTTGCGGAGAGGAACCCTGCGAGGTCAGATCCTTGATCAGAGATTGGAGGAACTCGGGTGGGGGTGTGGTGCTGGCTGTTGCACTCACTGGCTCGTAGTCCCCGGGCTCGGAGTCGTACTGCGCGGGAGCTGTGTAGAACCACATCGTCCCACCAGGTAGCGGCTCGATGTCCCATAGAGTGTTCGACGGATAGAGCCGGTTCGTGATCACGTAACTGTTGCTGAAATTGGTCATGCGAATCTCCTGTTCCTGGAATTGTGACGCTGTCCGGCTCGTCTAGCCACCCGATCTGCCGCCATCAGAATGCACCTGATTAGGCGAGCGGTAGATAGCGGTATACCACCCGTCGTGGACAGCCGGGCCGCCACGGAGNNCCGCCCTCCGTGGCGGCCCGGTGGGGCAAGTGCCAATGACCGGTAAGCTTTCTTCTGCCGCTCGCCTTACTCTCGGGGCCAGCCGGGTGATCTCCTGCATGTACCACGCCAGAGGGGCAAACATGGACTATCGACAGATTATAATAATTTAGTGTCTGCAAGTATTGGTCTGATTTTACGCCGACGAGTACCGGGATGCAACACCCGACATCAGGCCTGCCGCCCCTACGATCTGGTTCGCTCCGTCGCTTTGCTCTTTGCCTCTTTGAGTCAGGTGTGTGGCTTCACGTAAGATTTTCGCCGAGACTCTCGGCCGTCGCCAACCCGGACTTGAATCATTTTCCTCCCGCGATATAGCCACTCACCCTGGAATCACCGCCGGGGATTGCCGATAACACCGGCAGGATCGGTAATTTCTGTCGCCGAGGAAGGGTGGGCATGGACGCCACGACCCCGTTCCGCCGCTGGTTGTGCTCCGCCGGACTGCTCACCGCTGCGCTGAGCGGATGCCAGACGCCCGGGCCGGGAGGCTCCGTCTCGACCGATGGGCCAGGGGCGAACCCGTTGACAGCCCGCCCCCAGATGCCAACTGACCCCATTGCCCCCGGTCCGCTGCCGCCCTCGATACCCGGCGTCACGCCGATCATCCCCGGTCCGCTGGCGCCCTCGACACCGAATCTCACCCCGTCCATCCCCGGCCCGCTGCCGACCGCCACAACCGGCGTTGCCCCAACTATCCCGGGCTCCCTTCCACCCTCCACGCCTGGCATCGTCACTGGCTTGCCGGTGACCCCGGCAGCATCTGTCCCGGGTGAACCGATTACCCCCAACACGACCGTTCCGGCTTCCTACACAGCCGCGGCTGTCTCGCCGCCAAAGCTCACGTTCCCAGGCGGCCCCCCGCGGCTCAAGGTCGTGGCAATTGTGGGGGCCGACAACATCGTGACCGAAGAGGAGGTTTGGCAGGCCGTCCGACAGCGTGGACCCGATTACCTGGTCTTGGTCGATGGAGCGAAAGGCAAACAGATTATCACGGACCCGGTGAAGGAGAAAAAGGTCTACTCCGAGGAGTTTCGCCACATTATCGAGCGGGAACTGATCCTGGACGACATGTATGACCGACTCAAAAAAGCCAAGAAGTTGGATGTGATCGAAGAACTCAAGTCGACCTCCGAAAAGGCCGCCGATCAACAGCTACAAGATTACAAAGTCAAGAGAATGAGGGTTCAGTCGGACAAAGAATTCCGGATGATCCTGGCTTCCCAGGGTTTGTCCATCCCGGTTCTCCGCAGACAACTTGAGCGACAGATGATGGCCACCGAGTATGTCCGGAGCATGTTCAAGGAGAAAGGGAAGGAAATTGGATTGACAGATATCAGGGCGTATTACGAGTCCCACCAGGATGCATTCCGGACGCCGGACCGGGTGAAGTGGCAGGACATCTTCGTGAGCTTCAACAAATTTCCAAACCCCCGAGATGCGTACGACCACGCCATCGAGATCCAGCAGCAAGCGGTCGGTGGTGCAGACTTTGCTGCCCTGTCCAAGCAGTACGATCAGGGGTTGGCCGGTCAGCAGGGCGGGGAGGGAATCGGTCAGAAGCGAGGGGAGATCCAGCCTCCGGATGTCGAGCCAATGGTTTGGGAGCTCAAGCCGGGACAGGTGAGCCCCCTGATCGAGACACCGGCGGGGTATCACATTGTCAAGGTCGTCGAGCGGGATGTCGCCGGGCTACGGCCATTCAGCGTGAAGGTCCAGATCGAGATCCGCGGCAAGTTGCAGGAGAAACTCCACGAGCAGGAATACAAGAAAATGGTCGACGATCTCTGGTGGCGGGGCCGTTTCCAGGTGATCGATTCGGCCCCCCACTGATCCCCCCGGCGAAGGGCTCTCTTCAGTTAGAGTGTTGGGGGTTTGGGAACACCAGTCGCGGCCTGTTCGTTGTAGTCACTCATGATCCAGGCGATCGTTCGATCAGGGAGCCACCGGCTGAGCTTGGTCATGAGGTGGAGACGCCAGGGGAAATTGAAGACCTTCTTGCCCCTCTTCACCGCCCGGACAATCCGCTTGGCTGCGTCATCGGCCTCCATCAGTCCGGGCATGTGAAACGTATTCGTCGCTGTCATGGGTGTTTTCACGAACCCCGGGCAGATGGTCGTCACGCCCACCCCGGTCCCACGCAGGTGGATGCGAAGCCCGTCCAGGTACACATTCACGGCCGCCTTACTTGAGCAGTAAGCTGATTCCCCCGGAAGCCCTCGATACCCGGCCAGGCTCGACACGGCCACCAACCTGCCAGCCTTGCGAGCAAGCATCTCGGGCATCACTGTCGCAAACGTATACACGACCCCGAGCAGGTTCACCCGGATCGTCTGTTCGACGTCGGTGATGTTCACCGGGTCGAGCTGGGTCGGCTTACCGATCCCGGCGTTGGCGATCATCAGATCGATCGGGCCGAGTGCGTTGCGGATCGCGGCCACGGCCGACTCGATTTGCCCACGGTCGGCCACATCAGCAACACCCACCGCAGCCCTTCCCCCGCTGGCGGTGATCTCGGCAGCGAGTTCGCGGAGGGCATCCTCCCGCCGGGCAATTAACCCAACCGGGCAACCTTCGGCGGCCAGTATCTTCGCCACTGCCCGCCCGATCCCGCTCGACGCACCGGTAACGACCGCGACCTGCCCGGCGAGGGACGAGCCCATTTCCGCGTGCTCCGTTCCTGCAAGAAAACAGCCCAGCCAACGGGCTGAGCTGATCGCAGCGATCCCAGGATAGTATTATGTGAACCGCCGTCGGAACCGCCAGACTCGCAAAAAGCAATGAAATCTAGATGACGGTGAAGTTCACACCTGTCTCTCCAGGTCAGTCAAAATATCGGTAAGTAAGCGGCCGCCGGGCTCGACTTCCCGGCGGGACAGTTCGTCTTCGCTAATTCCGGGGTCAAGGTTGTCGAAGGCAGCCGGGTCAGGGGTGTAAACCCCGAGGACGTTCCCGGCGGTGTCACATAACTCGACTGGCTCCGGTATCAATGGCAACATCTGGGGGAGTGAGGCGTCCACGATCATCCGCTTCATGACCGACCTCCAACGGTGTGTCCTGATTTTACCTGATTCCGTCGGCGGTGAACACCCAGGGGTCACGGGCCGATCGCTTCGGCTCCCCGCTCGCCGGTTCGGATACGAACACAGTCGTCCATCGGCAGGACGAAAATCTTCCCGTCTCCGATGGCTCCGGTGTCCCCGGTTCTGGCGGCGTGGACGAGTGCCTCAATCGTGGCCTCGACGAACGGCTCGGTCACCGCGATCTCGAGCTTCAGTTTCGGGATCAGGCGGATCTTCACCTCGGAGCCGCGGTACACTTCGGTGTATCCCCGTTGCCGACCGCAGCCGCGAACTTCGGTCACGGTCATCAGGTACACATCTCGCTCGGCCAGGGCCTGCTGGATCTCTTCCAGTTTCTCAGGACGGATGATGGCGACAATCAATTTCATTGTGGGTGGGGGTGGTGAGGTCGTGGGGTGGTAGGGTTGTGAGGTGAGGTATATGAAGTGATGACGTGTGCGGTGTGTGGAAATCTCCCCGCGTCCCAGGGTTGCGCCGGTAGACCGGTTTCACCCTGGGCTATCGTCCAGAGCCCCTTTCGGGACTCCAATCCCGACCAATTCCTACCCATGACGGAGGTGTTGGGAAGGGCTTCTGGCCGGTCGTCATTCCGATTCCACATGCGTCTTGACCGCGAGGTCGAGGGCGTCGGTGAACAGCCGCTGGAGTTCAGCGCGGAGGATGACGGGGTCGCCTCCGCGGAATCGGAACCGGTTTCCGCTGACCGTTGTCACGTGGGGATAGACGGCTGCGAACGCCGGGCTCGGTGGCTCCTCATGGGGCTGACACAAATCCGACCAGGCCTTGATCAGATCCTTTGGGGCAACTCCTTCAACGACCACCGTGAACCGCTTCCGGGTCGGTCCGTTCGGCGGTACCGAGGCAGACTTCGGCTCGGCCACGATCGCCCTGGTGACCTCCTCGATCGCTGCACCGCCGTAGTCGAACCCGGCCTCCCCATGCTGGGTCAGGTCGAGCCCCTCCGCTTCCTCCTTCGGGTCGACGGTGAACCCGATGGTCTTGTCGATCAGAAGTACCAGGATGCTCGTCACTACGAAGGCGTACACGGCTGAGGTCAGAGCCGCGATCACCTGCCACTGAAGTTGAGATGCGATGTCGACTGCGTCCTTGGCGTCGTTAAGCTTTCCGGGGAAGTCGCCCGGCTTCAACTCGGCCCCGTATGCCCACAGCGGGAGGCTGACGAGCGCCCCTGTGAGAATCGCCCCGATCAGTCCCCCGACCCCGTGGACGCCAAACGCATCCAACGTGTCATCGTACCCGAGAACCGGCTTGAGCAGCACTGCTCCATAGCACGCCACCCCAGCGACCAGCCCGATCACCAGCGCTCCGCCGGGTGCTACAAATCCGCTCGCCGGGGTGATTGCCACCAGCCCAGCAACCACCCCGGATGCGAACCCGAGGGCGGTGGGCTTACCCTTCAGAGCCCACTCTGTCAGGGTCCAGGTCAGCCCGGCCGCCGCAGCCGCGATCTGGGTGACGGTGAACGCGGAAATCGCGAGCCCGTTGGAGGCCAGGGCCGACCCGCCATTAAACCCGAACCACCCAAACCAGAGCATCCCGGCCCCGAGCAGGGTGAGCACCATACTATTCGGGTGGAATGTCTGCTTCCCATAGCCGACTCGCTTGCGCAGCAGCAGAATCGCTGCCAGTCCGCTGAACCCCGCAGCGATGTGGACGACTGTCCCACCGGCGAAATCGATCGCCCCGTTCGCGCCCATGATTCCGGAAGCCGGGAACGTGGCATCGTCCGGCTTGGCCTTCACCCAGTCGAACGCCCACACCCAGTGGGCAATCGGATCGTAGACAATGGTGGTCCAGATGACCATGAACAGGCAGTAAGCCCCGAATTTCACTCGCTCGGCGAACGCCCCACTGACCAATGCGACAGTGATGATGGCGAACATTCCCTGGAACATTACATGCAGGTAGAGCGGCACTTTTGTGTTCGGGAAAGCCCTGAACCGGTTCTTCCTGGTCACCTCTGCTTCTGCCTTGTCGGTCTGCTCCTTGGTCGCTTTCTCAGGGTCGAGGCCCTGTGACTTCAGAATGTCCTTGGCATTCTTGTCTCCGGTCCCGACTGCTGCATCCTTCCCCAAAAACAGGAGTTCCTTGCTGAAGCCAATGAGACTGGCTGGAGTGTCCGTACCCGGGAATTTCACCTTCGCAGCCGACTCGCCGAAAGAGAGCGAATACCCCACCACCACCCACTGGACACCGACGATCCCAAGCGCAATCATCGTTTGCATCATCGTCCCGAGGATGTTCTTCCGCCGGGTCATCCCGCCGTAAAACAGTGCCAATCCAGGAAGCATGAACAGCACCAAGGCAGACGAGGTCAACAGCCAGGCAGTGTCGGAATACTTGTGGGCCGCGTCAGTCGCCTCGCCCTTGGCGTCATTCACGTCCTTGAACATGGCCGGTGTCTTGGCGGGGTCGGGCTCGGAGGACTTCTGGGGTTCGTCGGCGATCGTTGTGTTTGCGAATGTGAAGGAGAGGACGACCGCCACGAGGGCGGAGAGTGCGAAGCGCAACACTGGCGTCTCCTCGCGGACGGGAAAAATGGGATCGCAAACCCCCAAGCAACGGCGGTGCCGTGAAGCCGAAGAATTTAACTGCCTGAAAAGCTGGCACGCGCGTCGAAAACCTGGTCACTCAGTCGGAGTCGAACTCGGAATGAAATGCCAGTTTTATGGGCAGGATTGCTCAATATCTGATCGCCCACTGGAAATCTCCCCTTGTGGGGCATCTCGCCCGTGGCTGTGTTTGGCTTGCGTGCAAACTCAACCGACACAAGCCGGGAAGCGGAGCAGCATTCGCGGGCAGCGAAGGCGGCGCTATCCTGCCCAAAACCGCTGTCCCTCAACGGGGTGGTGACCGATTTGGGGCAAATCGCGGCCACGCAGACCTATCATTCCGAGGAGGTCGGACGCAGGAGGGAGAAACCCTCGTAAGCGGAGAATAAATCCCCCTGCGGCTTGAATTCGTTTGGTAAACCTATATGGAGCGATTCAGCGCCCGGTGCACGGATCGTCATGCGGTCTTCCAACCAGAAGCCCTGCACCTCGCCGACACCGCAGCTGAATAGCCTGCTGTTGCGGGTGACCCGCCGACAGGGATCGAATCCGCGCGTCAAGTATCCGGCGACCCCAGGCGAATAAGGAGTTGTCCAGAATCAAAACCGTCCAATCGCTGGCAAGGGCTTCCAGCCCGTATTGGCCCNNTGGTTTTCTCCTGTTCGTTTGATCGGCGAAAAACACGGCATTGATCTTGGACAAGTTCTAACCTGCTTTTGCGGGTGACCCGCCGACACCTCAGCTGAATAACCTGCACCTGCGGGTGGACGGATCGTCACGCAGTCTACCGACCCGTTGGACCCAGCCACCCCCCCTCTGCTCTCCTGGTTGCGGGTGAACGGATCGTCACGCAGTCTACCGACCAGAAGGGATCACACCATGACCGAATTACAATTCACTGTGGCTGCTCTGGCCATTGTCGCAATCGTGGCGATGGGGGGTGCCATCCGCATCAAAACCCCGCATGGCTCTCTCGAAGCCAAGCCACAGGATCAGACCAAACGCCAAGCCAGGTCGCGACCGAAGAAGCCTCGTGGTGGTCGGGGTGAGTGAGGGTGGTGGCAGCGTGATCACCGACTCTCCGCAGGTGGTGACCGATTCGGGGCAAATCGCGGCCACGCAGACCGATCATTCCGTGCAGGTCGGACAGATCCCGAGGTGATCCCCCTGGAACTGGCCTGGTCCGAGTCCCGGCACGAAAGATGTATGGTAAGTTTGCGACGAAGCGCGTATAGGGGTCACCCACACGCGCTGTCGTTCAGCTAATCGGCGGTGGTGATCCGCAACTGCGGGGTGCCCATCTTCCCACACCCGCCCGAATAGCTCCCGCTGATGAATTTGCGGGCGACCAGCACACGCTGGAAGGGAATGACGGCCGGTTCCGGATCGCTGAGGCCGGGCCGCGCTAAGCCGCCGACTCTGCCGATCCCCCACTCCCACGGCAGGGTTGATCTGAATTAACGTTCACCCGCCGGAGCCACTGGCGGGGACAACGAGACCGGATACACAGCAGAGGGCGAGATCCCCGACTGCCCGTGTTCCTGTCGCTCCCACGCGGCAGACGCTCCTCCGTCGGCCATTCCTCTCCGACCCGACCGAACTTGTTGATTGCATTGCCCGGAGATCCCTTTTTCCCAAGCCGCAGCGCGGCGGTCACGTCCGCGGTCTGCGCCTTGGCCTGCCGGTCTCGTCGCCCCACGATCACGTGGGACCGCTGGCAGAAGGAGCGCGCACACATGACTCCGTATGATCTGGTTCTGGCTGCTATCCTGATCGCTGCCCCGCCCGGTACCCCCGAGCAGACGCCGCCTCCTGAGAGCTGGGTCGGGCTGCAAGCCGCACTGCACAAGACTGCCATTACCTGGGAGATCCTCGACGAGCGGGAAACCCGCTATGTGTTGGCCCGCCCCGAAGACTTCGAGGCCGACCTGAATCTTCTCCGCCGCCGACACGTTGACCTGCTCGACGCTCCCAAACTCGCTGATGCGTGCCGCTTCCCGGATCGTCAAGTCGTGAACGACCTCATCCGGTTCAACCGGGCGTACCGGAAGAACCTTGAAACGCGCCAGGTCTGGGAACCCGACCGGGCAGATATGATCCGCATCGCGGTACTCGAAACGGACCGACTCTACCGCGTGTGGGATGCGGTGCGGGACGCACGCTGCGAGTTTTACTATGTCACCGTTCGACGGCAGGCGATGATGAAATTGAAAGAACAGCTCGGCGATGAAGCTTACGCTGCTGGAGAGTTGCCACCCCACGTTCCAGAATGGCGATTCAGCGATGGGCGGTAGAAGCTTTAAGAATTTAAAGAGTGTAAAGTTTAAAGAGTTTAAAGTTGAAATCTTTGAAACGTCTGTTCGCTTGCTCCGTGGGGTGAGCTGATCTGCTGAGTGCGATTTCCTTTGGATCGTCATCTCACTTGGCTGTAACCGGTTGTGCTCGGAGTCGTTGGGAATTGCACGCAGTTGACCCGGAATCGCCTGGGTTCCCAGAGCTTCCGCCCTAGGCTGAGCAGGGCCGCCACTCCGCGGCTCAAAACCCTGATCGTTACGGCCGCAGGCCGCTCGCTCTTTGCCCCCGTTGGGGCACCTGTCCACGGGGAGGACGGCAGACCACCTCGTAGCCGCGCCGCACGCTTGAGCCTGCGAGCCACAACGCGAAAGTCGCAGGTTAAAGCCTGCGACTACAAGCACTTACGTTGCAATCCCCAAAGCCTTTTTCCGTGACGCGTGGGCACAAGGGGAGAGTTGAAATAGTCTCAGGCTTCGGTTTGCAGATTCGAACTTTAAACTTATTAAACTTTAAACCTTAAACTTGTTAAACTTTCCCATCAATCGCCGTTGAAGGTGGTGGCGGCGAAGCAAACACGGCCTGAACCAGAAGCAACCCGGCTCCCACGACCAGGCAACAGTCTGCGACGTTGAACACGGGCCACTCGATTTTGTAGAAGTACAGGAAATCTCGCACCCCGCCAAATATCATACGGTCGTACAGGTTGCCTACCGTTCCGCCGAGGATCAGTCCGAGGGCCGCGCTCAGCCATCGCTCCCGGGACGGGCCACGTCGTGTGCCCCACACCAGAATTCCTGCCGCCGCAACCACACTCACACCAGCGAAAAACCAGTTTGCGGTTCCCCGTTGTGACCCACCCATCCCGAACAGGGCACCGTGATTCACTCGGGGCATCACCGGTGCGCTCCAGGTCTGGAGGGCAGCAACCCCCCAGTCAGACGTCGGCACCGTCGGGTCAAACTGAGCGATCAGCTTGAACCATCCGTCGACGACCTCGACAGAGTTCGCATTCGGATCGTTCGCGTTATACAACCATCGGAACACCCCGTATTTGCTCGTCTGGTCCGCAGCCAGCCCGAACACGGCCAGGGAGATGAGAAGCCACCGAAAGGAGCGTTCGGCCATGTCCCGTAAGTCCTGCCGCGGGGAAAGTGTTTGAATCAGTGTTCCAGGGTTTACCATACCCCGGCGCTGCACACCCGTCAAGGAAGTCGCCTGCACGGATTACCCAGTCGATATAACCGGCAACCACCAGAGACTCAATCCGAACCGCGATCTCCTGCGCAATTGAGCAGGTTCGATGGGTCATACTGCGATGCGCGAATTTCGCTGTTTTGGTGGATTCAGCATGTCTTGGTATTCCCGCAAAGTTGCGGGTCGGGGGATCTCATCACTCAGCGAAGAGTCCACGGGTGGGCTTGACGTTGCAGCCCGGCTGCGGAAGAATGCCGTCGATTGACAATCTTACGTACAGACCGTTGTTTAGATTGTGCTGCCTGTGCCGATTGGGGCGACGGACAGTCGCAACCGGGCGTGTCTGACGGGGGCGGGGGCAAAGCCATGCGGCGGGCCGGTGCCGGACTGATCGCTGGAGTGCTGGCACTGGCCGGCTGCAAGGGCACGGACCCGAAGGCTGCCGACAAGAAGGACTCGCCGTCTGCCACCGCAGCCCGGGGCAAGGGCCGGGGGCCGACCTGGTACGACGATTCGATGGCGAATGCCTCCGGTGCCGGGACGGATGTCCCTGCAGCGGGGGCTCGGGGGAACCCGAAGGATCCGAACTTCGATTTGGCGACCGAATCGCGAGGGCTTCTGGCGGGCAAGGTTCTCGACCTGGGTGGACAGGGTGTCAAAGGCGTGTTGATCCGCATCGAGCCTGTGGACCCGTTGCCGAAGGAAAGGGAAGGGGCTCCGATCGTCATTACCACGGATGCCGCTGGCTACTTCATGACCAACACCCTCCCACCGGGCCGGGCGTACAACCTGATTGTTCAGGCCAAACTCGATGGCAGGCCCGTCTACGCGGCAGTTCAGACCCGACCACCGCAACCAAACATCACGATTGCCCTCCGGGACGACCTGACACTACCGCCGGGTGGTATCCCGCTGGGCGTTGAGTCACCCCCTGGTTCTCCAGCGACTCGTGGTGTTCCTCCCCCCAGCGACTTGATCCCGCCGACCTCCATTGTTCCGATCCCTCCTCGCCCATCCGATGGGGCATGGGTACCGGGAAGCGGTGCGGCCACCAGTTCCCCAACGATACCGGCGACGATACCGTCGCTCTCTGGGCCGTCGGGATCACCCACTCTACCCCCTGGTGACACCCGGACGCCCCCGCCACCACGCATGGAGTACAACACCACGGGCCCGGCGGATCCATTCCGGGCTCCTCCCGCGAGCATCCCTGGCCCACCACTGCCACTGTTGCCCCTACCTCCGGCAGCATCGCCCGCACCGCCTACGATCCCCCCACCGGGAACACGGTCGTTCCGACCGGTTCAACCCGGTGCGAACTTTGCTCTGGTGGATGCCCTGGAGCGGCCTTGGGAATTCGCCACCAGCCGGTCAGGGGCGATTGTCCTACTGGAGTTCATGACCACCACGTGCGACCCGTGCAGGAGGGCGGTCCCGACTCTGATCGACCTCCAGGCCCAGTACGCAGCCAGCGGACTCCAAATGATCGGTGTGGTGTGTGACGAGGCCCCATTGAAAGACCGCGCAGCGCTTGCCTCAAAATACCAACACGATTTCAACCTGAATTATCTGCTCTGCGTCGAGCCTGGCTCGGAGCCTGGCACCGTCCGGAACCGGTTCCTTGATAGTAACGATGGGTATCCCACGGCTGTTCTCCTCGATCCGGAGGGAAAGGTCGTTTGGAAAGGCCACCCCGGCAATCGGGCCAGTCTGGAATCGGCCATCCGCCAACAACTTGGGAAATGATCTGGAGCCCACAACCCAGGGCGTTGCCCC
>PLDW01000477.1 GCA_003136315.1 Gemmataceae bacterium
CGCGGGGCTGAAGGAACTGGCCACACTCAAAAACCTCACCTCGCTCGACATTGGCGAGACGCAGGTGACGGACGCAGGGGTGAAGGAACTGGCCGCTCTCAAAAACCTCACCACGCTCAACATTAGCGGCACGCAGGTGACGAACACGGGGCTGAAGGAACTGGCCGCTCTCAAAAACCTCACCTCGCTCAGCCTGCACCTTACGAAGGGGACGGACGCGGGGGTGGAGGAACTTCAGAAGGCACTCCCGAAATGCCAGATCGACAAGTAAGGGGACTTGACGAGCTGTTGAAAAGATGTCGCCGGTGCGGGCGGGCGAGACTACCCGACTTTCATAGTCGTTCAGCAGGTGGTAGACCGCGTGGCGACGCACGCGGAGCAACTGGCGTCACGGACGCCCTCAACTTCCAGGCGTTCAGCGACGTCTCATGCTCGGCCGCGCGAAGTCTAGCTGGCTGTCTCCCTCGTTTCGGAGGGTGTTTGCGCCATGCCGATGTGGAGTTTGGCGACGACCCGTTTCTGGGACTCTGGGCTCGCACGGGTCAGGTCAGGAACCGTGTCAGGGTTGTGCGGAATCGCTGTTCGAATGTCTCACGCGCGACGTGCCGGCCACCGACCACCACTTTCTGGCCACGGACCCAGACACTATCGATCACCCCATGCCTTGCAGAAAAAATCCAACTGTCAATAAGCCTATCATCAATCCTTGCCACCATTGCAGGGTGGTTGGATGTGAGCGTCACGATGTCCGCGGAATGCCCCGCCGCCAGCCCACCTCCGGGGACACCCAAGGCCCGTGAGCCCGCGCGGTAGGAAGCTTCAAACAGCGTTCTGCCAGTCGACAGATGGGGGCCTGACGCCAGGACATTCCGTCTCCGTGCTGTCAACCGCTGGGTATATTCGAGCTGGCGGAGTTCCTCGGCCGCGTTGATCAGCACATTGGAGTCGGTCCCGACGCCGAACTGCCCCCCTGCCGCCTGGAAGGCCTTTGTGTCGAAAACGCCATCTCCCAGGTTGGCCTCGGTAATAGGGCAGAGGCCGACAACTGCCCCACGGGACGCTATTCCACTCCGCTCGGTCGCCGTGGTGTGAGTCGCGTGGATCAGGCACCAACGGGCATCGACGGGTTGGTTGTCGAGGAGCCACTCGACCGGACGCTGGCCCGACCACTCCAGGCAGTCTTCCACCTCGCGGATCTGCTCGGCGACGTGGATGTGGACAGGGCTGGACCCGGCCAATGGCACGACCTCCCGGAGTTCATCCGGGGTCACAGCCCGGAGGCTGTGTGGTGCCACTCCAACAACGGTTCCCGGCAGGCTGGCCGCCGCTCGACGGGTCGCATCCAGGAGGCGGGCGAACCCGTTGAGGTCGGTGATGAATCGCCGCTGCCCCGGCGTTGGCGCCAAGCCGCCGAAATTCGCGTGCGCGTAGAAAGTGGGCAGCAGCGTCAAGCCGATCCCTGTGGATGCTGCCGCAGCGATGATGCGGGTCGCCAGTTCTGCCGGGTCTGCGTAGGGCAGGCCGGCCGGGTCATGGTGGAGGTAATGGAACTCGCCGACGCGCGTGAACCCCGTTTCGAGCATCTCGGCGAATGCGAGGGCGGCGATGGCCTCCATGTCGTCTGGCCCGAGCCGGTCGACGAAGCGGTACATCGCCTCCCGCCACGTCCAGAAGTCGTCTCGGCCCGCCCCGTCCCCGTGTTCGGTCAGACCGGCCATCGCACGCTGGAAGGCGTGGCTGTGCAGGTTCGGAAGGCCAGGGAGCGCGATCCCGTGGCGTTCATCGCCTGCGGAGGGTTGAGCGTTCGTCTCGACACGAGTGATGATGCCGTCGGACAGGGTCAACCGGACGGCGACGGCCCACCCCTCGGGGAGCAATGCGGACGGGAACCAGAGATGGATCATGGGCATGTCTTGCTGCAACGTCATCGGCATATTTTTTTATAATCCTCTCCGGGGTGACGAACAAGGCATGCGAGTCGGCAATAGGTGTCCCTATGCAGTGTGATCGGCTCTGGTACAACGCCCGGCTGATGACCCTGGCGGAGGCGTCGCCGGGTTTGGGTGCTATTGAGGACGGCGTCATCGCAGCGAAGGGGGGGCGGATCGTCTATGCAGGCCCATCGGCCGACGCCCCAGCCGGATTGGACGCCCAGGAGCGCATCCGGCTCGACGGCCAGTGGATTCTCCCCGGACTGATCGATTGCCACACCCACCTCGTCTACGCGGGCGATCGGGCTCGCGAGTTCGAACTCCGACTCGCCGGGGCAACCTACGAGGAGATCGCCCGGGCCGGTGGTGGCATCCTCTCGACGGTCCGCGAGACTCGCAATGCGTCCGAGGCCGCCCTCGTCGCCGCGACCCTGCCGCGGCTCGATGCTCTGCTCGCCGAGGGCGTGACCACGGTGGAGATCAAATCCGGGTACGGCCTGGACCGCGATACGGAACTCCGCCAGCTTCGGGCAGCGAAGTCGCTCGCCCGGCTTCGCCCGGTGGATGTCCGGACAACCTATCTCGGGCTCCACGCGCTCCCGCCAGAGTTCGCCACTGACCGGGAGGGCTACCTCGACCTGGTATGCCGGGAGATGGTGCCGTTGGTCGCGGCGGAAGGGTTGGCCGAGTCGGTTGATGCGTTCTGCGAACGCATTGCCTTCTCTCCCGAGGAAACCGAACGGGTGTTCGTCGCGGCGAGGGCTGCGGGTTTAGCCCGCAAGCTTCACGCTGACCAGCTTTCCGACTCCGCCGGTGCGGCGATCGCGGCCAGGAACGGGGCCTTGTCGGCCGATCATTTGGAGTACACCAACGAGGCCGGGGCCTCCGCGATGGCCACGGCTGGCACCGTCGCCGTGCTCCTGCCGGGGGCGTTCTATTTCCTCCGCGAGACGAAGGCCCCTCCGGTGGCCACCTTTCGACGTTTCGGCGTCCCGATGGCCGTGGCCACGGACTCCAACCCCGGTTCCTCGCCGCTGACCTCACTGCTCCTGGCGATGAATCTGGCCGCGACGCTGTTTCGGCTGACGGTCGACGAGTGTTTGGCCGGTGTCACTCGCGAGGCGGCACGTGCCCTCGGAATCCTCGATCAGGTCGGCACCCTGGAGCCGGGCAAGTGGTGCGACCTCACGATCTGGAACGTCGAGCGACCGGCCGAACTGGTCTACCGGATCGGTTTCAACCCGCTCCATAGCCGGGTCTGGAGAGGCCAGTGAGTGTCACCGTAATCCGGCCCGGCGCCATGACTTTGGCCGAATGGAGGGCCATCTACGACGGCGGCGACTGTTTGCTTGACCCGGCTGCCCTCCCGCGTGTGGCCCGCGCTGCGGACACCGTCGCCGCCATCGTGGCCCGTGGCGAGCCCGTGTACGGCATCAACACGGGATTCGGGAAACTGGCCGGTGTGCGCATTGCGGCCGGCGATCTCGCGACGCTCCAGCGAAACCTCGTGTTGTCGCACGCGGCTGGAGTCGGCGAAGCGATGCCGGTGCCGGTCGCACGCCTGATGATGGCGTTGAAGCTCGCCTGCCTGGGGCAGGGAGCCTCGGGGGTGCAGCTGGCGACGATGGCCATGCTCGGGGCGATGCTGGACCGCGGCCTGACTCCTTTCGTGCCGTGCCAGGGGTCAGTCGGGGCGTCGGGCGACCTGGCACCGCTCGCCCACATGACTGCCGCACTGCTGGGCGTCGGGAGGATCTTCGTCGACGGCCGTACTCTGCCCGCGGGCGAAGCGTTGGCCGCTGCCGGGTTGGCCCCGCTGACGCTGGGGCCGAAGGAGGGGCTGGCGTTGCTGAACGGGACGCAGTTCTCGACGGCCTACGCCCTGGCTGGGCTGTTCGAGACGAATGTCGCCTTCCGGGCGGCCCTGGTGAGCGGCGCGCTCTCGACCGACGCGGCCCGTGGCTCGGATGTGCCGTTCGACGAGCGCATCCACCTCCTGCGCCGGCACCCCGGGCAGGCCCGGGTTGCGGCCGCCTTGCGGGGGCTGATGGCTGGCAGCGCTATCCGTTTATCCCACCTCGCCAACGACGATCGAGTGCAAGATCCGTACTGTCTTCGGTGCCAACCACAAGTTATGGGCGCAGTGCTCGACCTCCTCGGTCACGCAGCCACGACACTCGAAACCGAAGCGAACGGCGTGTCCGACAACCCGCTGGTGTTCCCTGAAACGGGCGAAGCGCTGTCCGGAGGCAATTTCCACGCCGAGCCGGTCGCATTCGCTGCGGATCAGATCGCCATCGCACTGTGCGAGATCGGCTCGCTGGCCGAGCGGCGAGTGGCCATGTTGGTCGATCCGGTCCTCTCCGGGCTGCCCGCGTTTCTGAGCCCGAGGTCGGGGCTGAACTCCGGGTTCATGATCCCGCAAGTCACCGCCGCCGCGCTGGTGGCGGAGAACAAGACCCGCGCCATGCCGGCCAGCGTCGATTCGATCCCCACTTCGGCCAATCAGGAGGATCACGTGTCGATGGCAGCCCACGCCGCCCGGCGGTTGCCGGCGATGGCCGAGAATGTCGCGGCGGTGGTGGCGATCGAGCTCCTGGCTGCGGCCCAGGGGTGCGACTTCCTCGCCCCGCTGGCCTCCAGCCTCCCGCTGGAGCGGGTACGGGCGCTGGTTCGGAGCGTCGTGCTGATGCTGGGGGATGACCGCTATCTCCACCCGGACATCGAGGCCGCGATCCGACTCGTCCGCTCGGGGGCCGTGGTCGAGGCAGCCGGTCCGGAGCTGCTCCCAACGCTACACAATTAGCGGCTTGGATGATGACCCGAGCGATGGGTTTGGCGAGCGGCGCGGCGTGAGCCCCCTCGAAACACGGGCTTCCGGGTGAAGGTACAGGGCGAAACTCCCGCTTTTCGAGCCTTTTGCACCACAGAGGCTATCCGGAAAGGGGAGCCACCTAGTATCGAGTGCTGATTGCCGGGAATGAACCGGGGGCGATTGGCCCCCGGTTTTTTTCGTTTTCAACCCGTTGACACCGAGAGAAGATGGAGGGTATGATGAGAGGGATGGAGGCCGGATGTGACAATGTAACTCTCGACATCCTCCATCACCTGCCTCTACCCGCGAAGGAGGAACTTATGATGCCCGTGATCCGCATTCCCGATTCTCTCTACGACCGCCTTCAAAAGCTCGCGGTTCCCTTTCAGGACACGCCGGCCAGTGTGATTGAGCGACTGTTGGATGCGTTCGATGGCAAGGAGAGCCACAACGACTTGAAGTCGAAGCTTCGGCCGACTGGAGGTGACCCACCAGTCAACCACGACTACGATGAGCAGAATTCAGAGGACCGAGTGGTACCCTCCTGGTCGGGGTTTCATCTGGTCAATGTTGGTGAAGGCCCCTGCCGCAACTGGGATGATGCGGTACGATACGGATTCCTCGCCGCTGGCTGTGGTTCGATATTCGCGAAGGCTCTTGGCCGACTCTACCTGGGCAGCAAGGTTTTTGCGTACATGCGGGGTCTTGGCTACGTCGGGTATGGCGAGGTCGTCCGTGAGGCTTGCCCGGTGGAGGAGTTCACTCCGGTTGGCTACGATCGGCCACTACTCGAGCTTCCACTCATCGCAGAGGAGATGGGCCACGATCTCGGCAACCCGGAGGAGTGTGAGCATGTCGTCGGTGTGAAGTGGCACACTACCTTTCCGCGTGAGGAGGCCAAGAAGTTCATCGGCATTTTCTCCAACAGAAACATAGTTTGCCGGCTTCGGGACCAACGCACCCTCGATTACCTTCGCCGCGTGTTCAATGTGACCGAATCAACCCAGACCCAGCCTGGCAGCCGAGAGGAATCCACCGAACCGAAGGAGTCGCTGGAGATGAATAGGTACACAGGCCGGATGTACTACGACGAGGATGGGTACACGCAGCACGGGGCCGGTTCGGCCGTCACCGATGCTCGCATCTTACCCACCAGAATTGCAATCGACTGGATTGAGGGGGGGTACGCGGGCGGCCTCATAGCCACTTCTGAGGATGGGGCCAGGTACGTGGGCAGCTACTTATACAAGGCAAGCCCTGAACACGGGACGACTGAATTGCATCTACTCCGAGAGAAAGATGGCACGGTGGTTCTGAGCGGACACTGGATCGAAGAGAATCCAGGCGATGAAGGTTCCGGGCAGTGGTTCTTCCGGCTGAATCAGTGAGGCAGGGGCGGGAGAAAAACTACCAAGAGGATCGAGTGCCACGGGCGGACCAGCCGCCCGTGGCACCCACAATCGACGTTGGTCATTTCCGGCCCTCTCCCTTCGGATCGACTTCGAAATAACTGTCGGGTTCTTGCGGTGGTCCTGATTGCGGCTTCGAGCTCTCCGCCCCAGGGTGCGCTCGCCAAGCCTCGCGACCCTGGGCTTTGTTGTTTAACGCCTTTGGCGTACCAGAACCGAATCGGGCTACAGAGTGAGTGTCTGCTGCTGGAATACGCCGAAGGCGTTACAGAACAGAGCCCAGGGTCGCGAGGCTTGGCGAGCGCACCCTGGGGGCGGGACAATGGCTGAATCCCGGATTCTTGGCCCTGCCCTTTCCATCACTTATTCCTGTTCCGCTGCTTATCCCACGCCCGAGCCCGCTGCGAGGACCAGCCAGTGATTCGCTCCGACCCGACACGCTCGATCCGCGCTCCCCGAGGCACAGCGCTGACGGCCAGGAGCTGGCAGACCGAAGCCGCTCTGCGCATGCTCATGAACAACCTCGACGCCGAGGTCGCTGAGCGACCGGCCGAGTTGGTCGTCTACGGCGGGATCGGCCGCGCTGCCCGCGACTGGGAGAGCTACGACCGGATTGTCGAGACCCTCACCCGGCTGGAGGATGACCAGACGCTGCTCGTCCAGTCGGGCAAGCCCGTTGGAGTGTTCCGCACCCACCCGGACGCCCCGCGCGTGCTGATCGCCAACTCGAACCTCGTCCCGCGCTGGGCGACCTGGGACCACTTCAACGAGCTGGACCGTCGCGGCCTGATGATGTACGGCCAGATGACGGCCGGATCGTGGATCTACATTGGCAGCCAGGGCATCGTGCAGGGCACCTATGAGACGTTCGTCGAGGTCGGCCGGCAGCACTACTGTGGCGACCTGACTGGGCGGTGGGTGCTGACGGCCGGGCTGGGCGGGATGGGCGGTGCCCAACCGCTCGCGGCCACAATGGCGGGGGCGTCGTGCCTGGCCATTGAGTGCCGACCGGAGCGGATCGCGATGCGGCTGCGAACCCGCTACCTGGACGCCCAGGCGCGCGATCTGGACGACGCCCTGGCCCGGATCGAGCGCGCCTGCCGCGAGAAAGTGCCGGTCTCCATCGGTCTGCTCGGCAATGCGGCCGAGGTGCTGCCCGAACTCGTCCGACGCGGAGTCCGACCCGACGCGGTCACGGACCAGACGTCAGCGCACGACCCGGTCCGCGGCTACCTCCCGGCTGGCTGGACTGTCGCCGACTGGGAGGCACGTCAACTGACCGATCCGAAAGGGGTCGAGCGGGCGGCCCGGGCTTCCATCACCGACCACGTGCGGGCGATGCTGGCATGGCACCGATCCGGAGTGCCGACGTTCGACTACGGGAACAACATTCGTCAGGTGGCGAAGGATGAGGGGGTGGCCGATGCCTTCGCCTTCCCGGGATTCGTGCCAGCGTACATCCGCCCGCTGTTCTGCCGAGGGATCGGGCCATTCCGGTGGTGTGCCCTGTCCGGTGATCCGGAGGACATCCGCAAGACGGACGCAAAGGTGAAGCAACTCCTCCCGCACGACCGGCACCTGCACCACTGGCTCGACATGGCCCGGGAGCGGATCGTCTTCCAGGGGCTTCCAGCGCGCATCTGCTGGGTCGGTCTCGGTGACCGGCACCGGCTCGGGCTGGCATTCAACGAGATGGTCGCCAGCGGTGAGCTGGCGGCCCCGGTGGTCATTGGGCGAGACCACCTGGATTCGGGTTCGGTGGCGTCCCCGAACCGGGAGACCGAGGGCATGGCCGACGGCTCGGACGCGGTATCCGATTGGCCGTTACTGAATGCGCTCCTCAACTGTGCGTCCGGGGCCACCTGGGTGTCCCTGCATCACGGAGGAGGGGTCGGGATGGGATACTCTCAGCACGCCGGAATGGTGATCGTGTGCGACGGCACCCCAGCCGCTACCCGGCGGATCGAACGGGTGTTGTGGAACGATCCCGCAACCGGCGTGATGCGGCACGCCGATGCCGGTTATGAGAGCGCCATCGCATGCGCCCGGGAGCATCGGCTGGATCTGCCTTCCCTATCGGAGACTTGAGCATCTCGGGTGATACCAAACAGCCATCACGTCGTTCTTGAGCAAGGCATCGAGTGCGACTCGGTTGTGAGCCCAGAGGGTGGGGCAGGTTGGGGCGACTCACCCCGGCCCTCCGTATCCGTACGGGTGGGTCTGGTGCCAGTTCCAGGCGGTCTCCATGATTCCCCGTAATTCGGGGTAACGTGGCCGCCACCCGAGTTCCCGCCGGATCTTGTCCGCGTTGGCGACGAGTTCGGCCGGGTCGCCGGGCCGACGGTGGCCTTCCTTGACCGGCACTTTCAACCCGCTGACCGCCTCGGCCGTCCGAATCACCTCCCGAACGCTGTAGCCACGCCCGATTCCGACGTTGTATCGCAGTTGAACCCCCGGCCCGAGTCGGTCGAGCGCCAGGGCGTGAGCTTCGGCCAGATCATCGACATGGATGTAATCGCGAACACACGTTCCGTCGCTGGTGGGATAGTCGGTGCCGAAGATCTCGACAAGCGGTCGCTTCCCCATCGCAGCCTGGAACACCAGCGGGATCAGGTGCGTCTCGGGGTCGTGGTCTTCCCCGATGGTTCCATCCGGGCTGGCCCCGGCAGCGTTGAAGTAGCGGAGTGTACAGCATCCGAACGGATATGCTGTAGCGTAATCGACAAGCGCTCGCTCGAATGCAAGCTTGGTGTTCCCATACGGGTTGATCGGCTGCTGCTTTTCATCCTCGGTGATCGGGACAGACGTTGGAACGCCGTAGGTAGCGCAGGTACTGGAGAAGACGAACTTCCCGACCCCGTGCTTTCGACACGCATCAAGCAGGGTCAGGGAACCGAGCAGGTTGTTCGCGTAGTATTTCGCCGGGTCAGTCACCGACTCACCGACATACGCAAAGGCAGCGAAGTGAATGACGGCATCGAACCCAGCCCCTTCCACCAATTGATCCGCATGGGCCAGGTCGGCAACCACGAGTCGTTCGGCCGGAACCGCCGCCTTGTGACCATAGCAAAGGTTGTCGAGAACCGTGATGTCATGCCCGCGGGCGATCAACAGGCGGACCGTGTGGCTCCCGATATATCCAGCTCCGCCGGTGACGAGGATTTTCATTGTGGTGAGTTAGCAGTTGGCGGTTAGCAGTTAGCAGTCAGAAACAGCTCTAAAGAATTAACGCGCAGCTTTTTCAACCGCACCTGCAGTATCGCTGCGACCCCTGCGTGGCTAAACAATTTGGGCTGCTCAACGAGCCCAAGGTTGCGGCCCACGAAATCCATGAGGCAGCCTGGAATGCCGCCATCGACCGCACGACCAACCAAAGCGTTCCGGTCCACCCATTCTTCTCAGCCAGATCAGTCAAGCAAGCCCACCGAAATCCTCCCAAGCGTGAAATTCTACTACCAGACTGCCAGGCCACATCTCCTCGGCGGAAATCTCCGCGATCCCAAATGCCAGTCAACGTGCAAAAACGGGGCCTCCGAGGCATACTACCGCCTCGACGCGGCGGCGGGTGTGCTCTGCGTGGCGATCAGGGCTCTGACGGGCACTGGAAGCCACTGGACACGATCCTGCTCGGGGCAGTTGGATTCCCCAATCCTCACGAAGATTGTGACCATCTGAATTCTATCCTTGGCGCCGGCTTGGGGTGGGCTTCTCAGGAGGGCAACGATGAGTAACTCACGGTGACCATGCCTCTTACGTCGAACAGCCAGATCGTTATTGTGCTTGGGAACACCCAGGGTACGATAGCGGCTTTCTCTCCGGGTGAAGGCCCTGATTCCGCCTGCTGACTCGATCGAACAGCGACTGCCAAACCCGACTGCCCATAGACAAGGTTGTGAGAGTCTCATGCGAATCTTGAACGGCCGTCTTCTCGATCTGGTGTGTGAACTGGATCGTTTGGGCAAGGAGCCCACACTGGCCGCCCTCGGTCACGTTATGCAGGGAGTGAACTTAGCTCCAACGGACGTGGCGGACTACATTCAGCCAACCCCGCGGAACTACAAACGCATTTCGGTTGTTGTGCGGGAAGAGTACGAATTACTTGTGATGACCTGGCTTCCTGGCCAGGCTAGCGTGCCACACGATCATTCGGGTTCCATTTGCTTGATGCAGGTCGTGCAGGGGGAGGCGGTCGAAGGCTGTTACAAGGTGGCCCCCGATGGCTACGCGGACCTGCAATACGAGACAGCGGTGCGATGTGGAGAGGTTCGGGCCGGGCATGACGCCGGTGTGCACAGCATACGTAACTCATCCCCGACCGGGGAAATACTGGTCAGCGTGCATGTGTATTCACCACCGCTTCGGGACATCCGGCAGTTCCGGCCGCGACCCGAGCCCACAAGCGAAGGTCAGCAATGCGACCCGCATCCCACGCCGACCATTGTCATTGTCGGCGGCGGCTTCAGCGGCACGATGGCGGCGGCCCAGACCCTGCGACGCGCCCACCATGCCGGATTGATGGTACAGGTGGTTCTGGTTGAACGACGGGGAGCGATCGGCGAAGGTTTGGCGTACAGCACGCGGGAATCGGCTCACCTGCTGAATGTTCCGGCCGGACGAATGAGCGTCTGGCCCGATTGCCCGGACGATTTTGTTCAATGGGCTTCGCGCCGCTATGGCGATGTACGGCCCACCGATTTCCTTCCTCGCCAGTGGTATGGAGAATACGTGCGTGAATCGCTGTTGAGCACCGCTGAGAAGGCGGGCAAATCGGCGAAACTGGGCGTGGTGTTTGACGAGGTCCGAAGTGTCGCCCGACACCCCTCGGGTGGCTGGATGGTCCATCTGGGGCGAGAACCTTCGATCCGTGCCGAGGCAGTCATCCTGACGGTGGGCCATCGTCAGCCATCGGACCCGATTGGGAAGCGGTGGTGTGGCCCCCGGACTCGCTTCATCTCGGACCCGTGGCGCCCGTTCGCCACGGATATCGTGGGACCGGACGAAGCGGTCGTCATTCTCGGGAGTGGCCTGACGGCGGTGGACACGGTGCTCTCGCTTAGCCAGCAGCCGCGCTGCGCCCCGATCACTCTGGTCTCGCGACATGGGCTCTTGCCGCAGACTCACGCTGTCTCACCGGTGTCACCGGTCGATTTGACTTCGTTAGTATCCGAACTGGCCGCGGCCCCCGGGGGTGTTCGCGTCCAGAGTCTGTTGCGCCAACTGCGGCGCAAGGTGCGGGAACTGATGCCAATGGGAGGGGATTGGCGAAGCGTCGTGGACGGACTTCGCCCGCATACGACCCGGTTGTGGCGGTCGATGCCGCCGGCCGAGCGTCAGCGGTTTCTTGCTCGTCTTCGTCCTTTCTGGGAAGTACATCGTCACAGGATGGCCCTGGCGGTCGCCGAGCCTTTTCACGTGCTGCTAGCTCGCGGCGACGTACGTCTGGTTTCCGGCCGAGTCGAATCGGCCTGGGCAGAGGGCGAGACCGTGAGGCTCGTCGTGCGCGAGCGTGGGAGTGATCGGTTGATCGAGTCGGACACATCCTGGGTGATCAATTGCACCGGTCCGTTGCCGTCGAATAGTGTGGAATCCAACCCGGTGATCGGCTCACTGCTCGTTTCTGGTGTGCTGCGACCGGATGAGCTATCGCTGGGGATCGAGACCACAGTCAACGGCAATGCCATTGCTGAAAACGGACAAGAAGTTGCCGACTTGTTTTTGGTAGGCACGTTACGCAAATCCACGGATTGGGAGAGTACAGCAGTTCCGGAATTGCGTTCCCAGGCGGCTGACGCTGCCGAGCGTGTCCTGGGTTTGGTGGCGCAGCGGATGCGGCGTTCGGCACAACCGGATGTTACGAGCGTCACGAGGGCGGGTTGACCGCGGCCACACGGCCAGGATTGGAGGAAAACCTTGCCTCCGCTTTCTACTCTCGCAACGCTGTCTCCCTAGGTCGTAAAAAATTGTTGTCAGAGTGTTTCTTCCCTTAGGACAAGCGGACAAAACCTAACCCCCCAACCCACTTCCCTAAGAAGGAAGGGGGAGCCGGAGTCGGAACCTAACCCCCCAACCCACTTCCCTAAGAAGGAAGGGGGAGCCGGAAGGCAGTTTGACTCTCCTCTGCCTCCCTGTCGAGGGTTTTGTCCGGTGGTCCTTAATTCTACTGTAGTCGTTGGT
>PLDW01000469.1 GCA_003136315.1 Gemmataceae bacterium
CATCGAGATCCGTGGCTTCCTTAACCGCAGCCAGGAACTCTGCCACCTCCCACTCTCTGGCAGTCCAGAGAGCGATGATCACCGCGCCAAAGGTCCGGCAGCCCGGTCTCGACAGAGTCCGTTCGCAAGCACGCCGATGGATCTCACGAAGGGTGTCCGGATCGTACCCACCTTGGGTGAGCATCATGGAGTCGCCGGTGGCCACCACCTCCTGCTCGGCTTTGGAACGATCACCAAAGCAGGCTTCCGTCACTGGCACTCCTTTACCCCACCGCCGGTCGCTGCTGTGTGGCTTCGCCAGCATTGTGTTAGTCGCTTGTTCGTGGAGGCCGGTTGGAAGAGACTGGTCGAAAGTCGCGCCCGTATAACCGGCAAAATATCCGAGGATGGCGATTCGTGCTGCTAACTCCTCGTCTTCCTTAGCGGTCTCGGTGATCAGCCGTACGCCGTCGGGTGCCAGATTGCCGGCGATGAATTCTGGAACAAGGTCTGTAACCTGGGATGCCTCGACGAGCAGGGAGTGTACCGTCTCTCGTGAGACCTTCTCCTCATCAATGGTAAGGCTATCTCTCACGCGATCCAGAAGCCGGTGAATCCGTTGGGCCACGAAGTTGGGGCTTATCGGCTTGGCCCGCCACTGGTTGATCTCTTCCGTGATCTGGTTATTAGACTTACCGTTCAACTTGCCCTCGCCAATAATCAGATCGAGGTCGTCCTGGTACGCGCCGGCAAGCAGAGAGCGTACCGTTTCTTGCTGATCCCGGACATCCGTCTCCGCCAGATCAGCGTAGAGGCTGTCAGCGAGGCACGAGATGTGCGAGGTATCCACCCGGCAGTATTTCCTAATGTGGGCGTTGTGCTCGCGGAGCATATGGAGCGCTTCCCTCACTGCGATCCGCTGGATGTAGGTACTAGTCTGGCTTTCGCCGACGTACTCGAACTTCTCGTCGCGAACCGCCTGAACGAACGCTACTTGTACCCGGCCTTCCAGCTCGTCTCTCTCGACTTTCCGCGTCAAGGCCACGGTCGCGACCACTCGCTTGATGATGGCAAGTACGGTGATCCAGAGGATCACGCCGTTGCGGGATTGAATTGCATCGTCTCTTAACATAGGCCCTCCCGTATGAGTTGCCCGCCGGCCAGCCTATCACGGCCGTGGATTGTTTTGAGGTCCGGTATTCTGCTCGTTTCTAGCCCGCTTCTTGGGCGACCGTTTTCAGCTTTGGCTCCAGGGAATTTACGATCGCGTTAATGTGACGGGTTACGAGATCGACGGTCATTCCCGACGCCGGGCGCTGGTTCGCGACTTCGCGAACCGCCCGGGGGTCGAGTGTCCCGTTTTCGCACCGGTCTGGGATCAGGATGTACGCCGCATAAGTGGACGGTTCTGGTGGCTTGACCCGTGCGGGCATGCAGAGGATGTGGACCGCCCGAGACAAGTCTTCACCCCGTGGCGGAAACAGAGCCCCGATTTGAAGGCCCAATGTCTCCGCTAGGGCATGCATGTCCGGGACGTCTGGTTGGGTTTCGCCCGCTCTCCACCGCCAAAAATTTGCGGTGTCGATCCCGAGCAAATCAGAGATATCTTTGAACGTCTGCGGACGAACATTGCGATCCTTGTTCGCAGCTAACTGCTTGCCAATCGCACTCGCCAGGTGCTCCGCCCGGGCTTGGCGTAGGGCGGCCCGGACCGGGTCGCGGTCTTTCCAGAGAACCCACCACTTTTTGGTGAGCGAGAAGCAACGTGAGGGTCGGTCGGCGGGGTTCACGTCGTAGCCACTCCCGGTAGTACTCGTTCCGGTGCCAGTATTCCGACTGTCCACCAGTCTAACAGGCCCGTCGCCGCCCGCCATTGCGCCACGCGCAATTTGCGCATCGCGCCATGTGCGTCCCGCGCAATTCCCCCCGTCGGCGTATCTGGCAAGGTGAAGGCGATAGTGGGCGGGGAAACGCCCTGCCCGAAGAACCCTTCGGAGGTGTGAGATGTCTGCCAACTACTGCATGCCCGAGCCACGAGTGAGCCAGGCCCAGCAGATCGTCCGCCGGTTGCTGGCCCGGCGTCCGCCCCCCGTTGACGAGCGGGATCTCGAAGAACTGTTGCGGATTCTGAACCTCATGAACCGCCGCAACGACCCTCGTCTCAGACCGCTTCCGGAGGATGACAGGTCGCTCCCGCCCGAAGTGTGGATCGGGTGATTGGTCCGGGTCATCCGGGCGTGAGCCAATGTGTAATCGCCCCGTCATGTCGGATATCGGCCAGAATGCTCTGCGAACGCAGGAGGCCACCCCCCATCGGGAGTGGCCTTCTGCGTTCCTGCCGTATTCACCTGAAACTCGCAGCCCCGGCGACAGGATACTTGACCATCCCGCTTACATATGTGTGATCATACAACCGGATTACTCAATCGGTTCACTCGGAGCGGAAGGGAAACTCGTCCCGTCAATCCCGGGATCATTGAACTTCTCACTCTGGTCTGTAGCCGAATCGAGATCATTTGCATCGGCTTCGGCCGAGTCATGGGTTGGTTGGGGTCGTGCCTCCACCGTCCCAAGACATAACAGCACGTGCAAGAGACGGTCAGCTACTGCCGAGTGAAACTGGTCGACTGGGGTGAGCCCGTGGCACACGTTGTTGCGGACGTTCCACCCTCTCTGGTCAGACAACAGGATGCGGAAGTAGCTCGCCACATCGGCCCCGAGGGTTTGCTCGACGCGATCCTCACGGAGCAGGTCGTCGAGGGTCTTCAACAGCATGGCACCGTTTCGACCCTGCTTGAGGCCACTGCCTCCAGTCAGCCGTACGAGTCTACGGACGGTGTTTTCGATTTGTGGCACAAACAGGTGAATGCTCACGAGCCAATCTTGAGCGAAGTAGGCATGTAAGCCTGTGCCGAGAATCGACCGCTGTGTTGGGTCGAACACGGGCGATTGGGCAAGGAATTCGGCTACCCGCTCCGCGTTTAGCCCTCTGGCAGTAACCAACCGCTCGACCACCAAACGCAAGAACACAGACACAAATCCCATCGTCTGGGAAATGTTTCTGACGATATGTCCCTCCATGTCATGCTCTACCGGCCCAACTTGGGCAGTTATCCGGCCGTCGTGGTCAAGGATGGCGGTCGTGACCAGATGCGAGAAGGGGAACGCCTGAGCATGCTCT
The DNA here is from genome assembly GCA_003136315.1 of Gemmataceae bacterium. Taxonomy (GTDB): domain Bacteria; phylum Planctomycetota; class Planctomycetia; order Gemmatales; family Gemmataceae; genus Urbifossiella. Next base: position 3,161 of record PLDW01000469.1, read on the forward strand.
CGGACTTGCTTCTCGGCCGCTTCGCGACGGGGAATGTAGTGATTGGCGAATTGGGCAAGGAGATCGGGTAAGTCGCCCTGGGTCCAAGGCTGTAAAAATGCTGTGATTTCCTCTGGAGAGATTGAAGTTGTGTGGGTAATGGCCTTCATCTCTACCGTTGTCCGCTCGGCGTGATGCCGGTAGTGTCCTGCTACCACCTCGGCCTCGGCTCGTAACCCGAAGTCGAAGAGTGTATCGCAAACCTGATGGAGCGTGCTGGCCACCACCATCCCCGAGACAACCTCTGCCTTCCTGAGATATGCATCGGCATACACAGCGAGTACCCGCCGCATGTCATCCTGCTGTTGTCGCCGCCGGTAGTGGCTGGCCAACCGGAGGGCGGCAGCTTCCACGGCCCGGGGTTCGAGCTGCTCGGGGTTGGTCTCGCCGGCATGTTGTCCCAATCGGGTCTCCAGGTCAGCGATGAGCCTCTCACGTTGGTCGGTTGTGAGTGGGAACTTCTTGTTCTCGCTTACGACCAGAAAGTCGAAACATCGTCCCCATGTTCCGATAAGATGGTTTTGTGCAGTTTGCTGCTCGTACTGCATGAGGGCGTTCCGCACCGTCTCGACGCGAGTCGCATCGTTCAACGCAAGAGCCACTTCGTGAGCACGTGCGAGTTTTCGGAACACATCGGCTTCGTGGTGGGCACGTTCGAGGGTTCGGACCTCATCGCTTTCGTGCTTCGTCAACATCGGTTCGGCGATCGTCACAGCCGCGTCCACCATCGCCCGGGCGAGTTCGACCCGCCGTGGAATTCCCTTGACCTTCTGGGCCAAATCCCAGACTAGCCCAGCGTACCGGAACCGGAGAACCGGGTGCTTTGCCTGGCCTGCTCGGTTGGTCCAGTATTCGAGGATCGCTGGCGTTATCTGGTTAAGGCTCGGGTAATTGTGAATGCTTCCGTCCTTAGTCGTGCCTGAGAACATCGGGCCGAAGTAGGTATCCCACCCGCCGTTTTGCCTCGATAAGTCCTCTGAGAAGGCGAATGCCAGCACCTCCGCCTCGATCTCGACAGGGACCGGGCCAGCAGCCTGGACTGCTGGAAGAATGGCCTCTAAAGAACACTGAACATCGACTTCCATGAACGGTTCTGTTTGCTCGTCATACCGCCCAAGCACGTCGGCGAGCTTCGTTTGCCAGTCGTCCATTTGACTTCACCTGGAGTCTGTGATTTTGGGGTAGAGAGCACGGCGGGAAACAGAGAGTCCGACGCAATTTGAACAGTTTAGAAGAAAGACACTCTGCCTCGATGCGGGTTCGGTAATCCGCAGGGGTCTACCCACAGGCGGTGTAAGGGAAACTGGGTTCCTGCTTTCCAGCAGCGCCGCCGGGATCGGTCACGTCCCCCCTCCACTTCCCTTTCCCGTACATCTGCTTCGCCGTGGTGTGGTTCTGCTGAGGAACCTGCCCGCCGTGACGGGGGTGTAGCTCGATCTTAAGGATGTCATTCAAACGCGTTAACTCCGAACCAGGTGCGGAGTTAACTCCTGCAAATCTCTCTTCTTCGCAGCACTTTACCCAAGCGGTTTGCTGAATTGGAGATAAGTCACCCGAGGGACCCAACACGACCCCCGGGAGGGTATGGCTCAAATACTCGCGACGTCCCTCCCCCCCACAACTCCCCCCAGTCTGCAACCGTTGCAACCTGAACACCCCCCAACCGGCAACCGTTGCCGGTTGAACACTTTACTCTGTCGCCGTAAGTGGTTTTTCGAACGGGGGATAAGCAACCCAGGAATCCCACTCGACCCCCCGGGGGGTGTGGTTCGAGGCTCCACAGGGCAGGGCAACACAAGACGCCGAGCAGCACAACAGGCCGAGCGGAGCCGTCAATTTGACGTCCCCCCACAGAGTTCACTTCCCCCCAATTTTCCCCCCTCCATTTTTCTCCCCAATTTCGCGAGCAAGGTAGGTCACTCTCCCAACCCGGCCCCGGTGGGGGGTGGGCGGCTCAATCCTGCCCCGACGCGCGACCCAGCTTGCCACCCGACGAGTCGCGACGAGCGGAGAAACGACGCGAGCGCGACGAGACCGAACGTGAGGCGATTTGACAGAAGAGCAGAAAGTAAGCAGGAGGCGCCAGACAAGAACGCGGGGAGAGGGGAACGACGGAGAGGTTTTCCCCCCCTTCCACCGCGAGCAACCGACGGAAGGGGAAACACGATGGCTGAGTTCCTGGCTTGTGTGTGTTGCGGGGAACCGATCGACACACCCGCAAAGGTTGGCACCCTGACGCGGGTGTGTCTCCCCTGCGAACAGGCAGCGGACGCGGAGGACAACGGCACTTTCGAGCTTCAGGACACGGGCGAGGACTGCCCCACGGGATGGGATCACGTCTAACCCTGCACTTCGCAGGGCGACACGCACAGGGGCCTCGCCCAGGCCCACATCGGAGGGTGAGAACGTGGCGAAGAAAGCAACACGGTCACGCGGTTGGTGGGATGGGTTGAACGCGGTTGATCCGCGTGAACAGACCCCGGCATACCTGGCGGATTACGAGCAGGGCGCAGCCGAGCGGGCGCGACAACACGCCTTGCTTGACCAGGCTTGCGAGAACGGCCGCCGGGCGGTTGCCTTGGGCCGGACTGGCCCGACATCGACCCGGTTCATGGGCCAGCAGTGGCAACGTGGAGCGGGGAATGCGTGAACCCGGCCCCTACCCACCTCCCACCGTATTGCCGGGCGGGGGGATGGTAGCGGCCGGGCGGTCCGGTCTCTGTGGCGGTCGAGTGGCCGTCAATGACGCGGGCCGAGTGGTGCTAGTAACACCACCCGGCCCACTTCCCAAACCCTGTTGCAAAGGGTTGAGCATGTCCCAGGTTATCACGGCCGAGGTCGAGTGCAAGCCGAGGAGTCAGGCGGCCGAGCAACGGGCGCGAGGCGAACAGCGCCGGACGCGGGCCGCCGCCAAGCGTCAGGAGAAGGAAGACAACAGGGCGAAGGCAAAAGCCCGGGCGCTCCTCCGAACGGTTCGACGTGTTTACCTCTATCCCGGTCCAGAACTCGGCACGCTCCGCATTTCCAAAGCTGAAACCCTGATGTTGATCGACAAGCTGGGTTCCCGGCTGGTCGCGACCAAAACCGGCTCTTGTGGCTGGTTCGAGATTCCGCCCTTCTGACCAATCCCCACGCGGACCGGGTTCTCCCCGGCCCGCGTTACCACCCCCCCCACGACAACCGGCCGCCGATGCCCGGATTGACGCCCTACGCACCGATCACCCCGCCCTCTTCTGACCCTCCGAGGAACCGACCGTGAACAAGCCCTCTGCGAACCGATGGTATGCCATCCTCCGCGCTCGCGGCCTACCCGCCGCCCGCGCCTTCCTGCTCGCCGCCCGGTTGAGACGGTTCCCCAACTCCCCGAACTGGCCGCCCCAGGTCATCACCCGCCTGATTCTGGAAACCCAACGACTCACCCCGTTCGAGGTCATCCGCCGGACGGCTGGGCTGAGGAACTGACGGTCCCTCTTGACGGTCCCCAGGCAACCGAGGGGGCCGACGAGAGCGGCCGGACTTCCCGGACGCTAACCACCAGGACGAGCAAACGGAGAGAGACACCATGTTCCACCACGACGCGCGAGATTACGCCACCGCCGCCAGCGAGGCCGCCACCCGCGGCCGGGTCCGAATGGAGGAGATCATTCACAAAGGGGTCGAGAGCGCGGCCAGGGTGATCGAGGACATACAGGCCCGAGTTGTTCAGGACAGTGTGATCCGAACCGCCGCCGCCCGGATCGAACAGGCCGAGGGAACCTGGAAACTCGCCGCCGGTGACATCCTCGCGCCCTTACACCCCCATGCGTTCGCCCAGGTGGTCAATGATGCGGGGATGCCGAAGAAGTACGCGGATGAACTGGCCCAACAGGCCAACGGCACGCCGTGGGGTCGGGAACTTGTGGCCCACAACCTGAACACGATCTTGAGCCACCGGGACAAACAGCGGAACCTCGTCCGGCGCGAGGCCGGGCAGGTGAAAGGGTTCCTTTCCGACCGGTTCCGCCGACTCGACTCCCGGCCCCTGCTCGATGCGTTCATCGGGAGCGCCCAGGATTTGGGACTTGTCCCAATCCAGGGAGTTGGGACGGATACGAAGGTCCGGGTTCGGGCCGTACTTCCCCAGGTGTTCGAGCCGGTCCCCTCGGAGGTGATGCTGTTCGGGTTGGAGTGGGGGAACAGCGATTACGGCGACGGTGGCCATTGCGTGAACTTGTGGACGATGCGCGTCTGGTGTACCAACCTCGCGGTTACGGACGAATGCCTTCGACAGATCCACCTCGGCCGACGTCTGGCCGATGACATCACCTACAGCGAGCAGACCTACCGACTCGACACCCAGGCGAACGCCTCAGCGCTGCGGGACACGGTCCGCCACGCGATCGGGCCAGCGCGGATCAATGGCATGTTGGAGGCCATCCGGACCGCGAACACGGAGGAGATCAAGGGCCGGGATGGGGTCGCCAAGATTCTGGGGAAGGCGCTCGGCAAGGCGGACAGCGAGAAGGCCGCCGACTTGTTCGAGGGGAATGACGTCGTGAACCTGCCCCCGGGTAACACCGTGTGGAGACTGTCGAACGCGGTGAGTTGGTTGGCCCAGGGGAAGAACCTCAGCACCGACCGCAAGCTGGAGTTGGAGCGCGTCGCGGGTGAGTTGATCCCACATCAGGCGGTGAAGGCCCGCGAGGTCTGACCCGGCCCCGCTCCTGCCCCCCAGGCGACTGAGGGGGGCGCGGGCGGTGGCCGGGTGGCCTGGCCGCTGTGACCTGCGAGACTTCGGGCCGGCTTGTGAGTGCGGCCCTCGCCTTCCCTGACACTGGAGACACAACGATGAGGACCGCGACCTATTCGCCCGAGGACAACAAGCTGAGACTGTATTCCGACACCCGCCTTGCCCGCGAGGTGTACGACCGGGTGAAGGCAGCCGGGTTCATCTGGGCACCCAAGCAAGAGCTATTCGTCGCGCCGATGTGGACCCCGGCCCGCGAGGACTTGCTAACCGAACTCTGCGGCGAGATCGGCGACGAGGATACCTCACTGGTCGATCGAGCCGAGGAGCGGGCCGACCGGTTCGAGGACTACAGCGACCGGCGGGGAACCGAGGCGGAACGCGCTCACGCAGCCGTCGAGCGGATCACCGACGGTATCCCCCTCGGGCAACCGATCCTGATCGGTCACCACTCGGAACGGCACGCCCGGCGCGATGCCGAGCGGATCGAAAACGGGATGAGGAAGGCCGTGAAGTTGTGGGAGACCTCGAAATACTGGACCGACCGGGCCGCCGGTGCAATCTCTCACGCGAAGTACAAGGAACTCCCGGCCGTTCGCGCCCGCCGGATCAAGGGGCTGGAGGCCGACAAGCGGAAACGCGAGCGGGAGATTGCCGAGGCGGTCGCCACCCTCCGCGCCTGGCGGAAAACGGCACCCATCACGTACACCCGAGCACGTGCCCTGGCGAACGTGGCGGGACTGTCGTTCTACCGGTGCTATCCGCTCAGCGAGTACCCCAGGAACCCGCCCGCGTCGCAATACGAGGGTTCTATGGGCGTCTGGTCGGCGCTCGGCGACACGCCCGAGGAGGCGGTTATCAGCCCGGCAGCGGTGCGGTTGCTCGTCGGCCGGGGGTGTGTGCAGATCATTCGGCACGCTCGCCGATGGGTTGCCCACTACGAAAACCGGCTGGCCTACGAACGGGCCATGCTGGGCGAGTCGGGGGGCTTACCGACCGACAAGAAGGGACCGGAGAAGGGCGGGGCTTGCCAGTGCTGGGCGTCTCCCGGTTTCGGTAAGGGATGGAGCTACATCAAGAAAGTCAACAAGGTGTCCGTGACGGTTGAAGACAACTGGGGAAACGGCGGGAGGAATTTCACCCGAACGATTCCCTTCGACAAGCTGAAACGGGTCATGACCGCGGCCGAGGTAGCGGAGGCCAAGGCCGCCGGCCGGCTGGCCGAGAACTTCACGAAGACGGGTTTTTTCCTGGGTGAACCGGTCGCACCTCGGCAACCGGTGGTTGCGGCTGAGAGTGGCGATGATGCGAAGTTTCAAGCCCTGGCCGAGACGTTGAAAGCGGGGGTCAAGGTGGTGACGGCCCCGCAGTTGTTCCCGACCCCGCCCGAGATCGCCCGGCGCGTGGTCGAACTGGCCGAGATCCGCGAGGGGCATACCGTCCTCGAACCCAGCGCGGGGACGGGGAACCTCGTCCGTGCCGTCCTGGATACCTGCCCGGCCGCCCGCGTCTCCGCCGTCGAGATCAACCCGACACTCCTCGGCAGCATCTCGGCGCAGGTAATGAACAGCCGGTGCGCAGACTTCCTGGAGTGCAACAGCGACCTCGGCACGTTCGACCGGGTAGTGATGAACCCGCCCTTCTGCCGAGGAGCGGACATCGAGCACGTCAAACACGCCTTCGGGATGCTCAAGCCCGGCGGCCGACTTGTGGCCATCGTGGCCAACGGCCCCCGACAAGTCGAGGAGTTGGGCGAGGTGTGTAGCCAATGGTTGCCCCTGCCTGACGACACGTTCAAGGAACAGGGTACGAACGTGCGAACCGCGATCGTTGTTCTCGACGCCTGACCCGACGGTCGACGTGAAATCACCCGCCTCGGGCTATTCCGAGGCGGTGTCCTTTCCCAACCTGATGACGACCTTGAGCCGGGTGTTCTACTCGGCTGTTTCTGTGGTCGAACCGGTGTTCTTCACTGGGGGCGCGGGCCGACTTCCAGCCGGCCGGTCAGACTCTGAACAGAGTCGGTGTGTTAGTGACAGCGTTCGGGTGACCGGTGCCAAGGCCACCGAAACGAAGACCAGGCTGACACCCGAGACTGACACCCGTTGACACCCGCGGAGAGGGTTGTCTAGGGGCAACTGGTGTCATAAAAATGCAAAAACCCTGGGAAATCCAGGGTATTGATCAGTCAAGACCTTTCGACAGTCCGGTACTCTAACCAATTGAGCTACGTCCCCAAATTCTTTGAGATCCAGCACTTACGTTGCGTTCGCTCCTCCACCCTGTTGTTGTCACCCCCTCTGACATCCGTACACAGGATGTGGCTCACTGCTGGACCAAGGCACCCTAAACAGCGTGACAGCGGTTGTTGAGGAAACATCAATCTTCCCCAAAGAGAATTCTAGGTGTGTGTCCGGGAATCGG